>NZ_KI912441.1:14517-85778 GCF_000518445.1 Shewanella sp. 38A_GOM-205m
TGGTGGGTCGTGAAGGATTCGAACCTTCGACCAATTGGTTAAAAGCCAACTGCTCTACCGACTGAGCTAACGACCCATTCAAGTTTCGCCTCAGCAGGCCATGCCGTGCTGAGGGCGCCTATAATACCGCTTTGTGATTCTCATGCAAGTGTAAATTCCCGATTTTTTGTTGTTTGCATGAAAAACAAACTGGGCGGATGTTTTTTAGTTAAATCATGGTTTAATTGCCGCCAATTGCTGCTGTGCAATCCTTGCTGCAGCGCTGTTTGCGTACTGTTTCACCACTTGCTGATAGTAGTTCTTTGCCGCCGTTTTATCGCCGGTTTTTTCGGCAATCAGCCCAAGTTTAACCAGACTGTCGGCCCGCTTACCCGATTCCTTGAAGTTATCGACCACATTGGCAAAAGCGGTTTTGGCTTCGGCAAATTCATTCTTATTATAGAGCAGTTGGCCAAGCCAATAGTTGGCGTTATCGGCGAAGCCCGAATTGGGGTACTGCTTGATAAAGTCACGAAATGCCGGAATTGCTGCGTCGTACTGGCGCTCTTTCAGTACCAGATCGACCGCCCTTTGATAGCTGTCGGTCTCGGACAAAGACGAACTGGCCACCAGATTTGATGGGGTTTGGCTGACGGCGGGCGCCGCAGGCTTGCTTTGCAGGTTGGCGATTTCGTCATAGAGCTGGCGCTGACGCTGCAACATCTGGTTTATCTGATAGTTCTGTTGTTCGGTCAGGCCTCGGAGTTCCAGCACCTCCTGCTGCAGAGTATCCATTCTGCGCATGGTCTCAAACTCGGCTTGCTGACGGGCCTTGATGATCCGCTCAAGGCGGGCGATGCGATCCTCACTGGAACCGCCGCCAATGTCTTCAACGGGCGCTGGGGCCGCATAAGCGACCCCAGTTCCCAGAAGCATGGCCGTGATGATAACGGCTTTCTTCATTCTTCAATGTCCCTCTAATGCCGAGATCAGTACACCAGCACAGCGCGACGGTTCTTGGCAAAACCTTCGTCTGTGTGGCTCATATCCAGAGGCTTCTCTTCACCATAGCTGACAATGCTCATCTGGCTTGGCAGTACACCCATACCCTGCAGGTATTTGGCTACAGCCTTGGCGCGGCGCTCACCCAGAGCTATGTTGTACTCCGGAGTACCACGCTCATCGGCGTGGCCTTCGATCAACACGCGTACGTTAGGATGTTCAACCAGATAAGTACCGTGGGCTTCCAGAATTTCAGCAAATTCTGTTTGCACTTCACTGCGGTCAAAATCAAAGTAGATGATGTGTTCTTTACGCAATTCCTGGAACTTGAGGCGCTGCTGCTCTTCCGGGCTCAAAACCGGATTGGCGCCACCGATTTCCACGCCGCCGGCACCATTGCCGTACTCGCTACCGGAAGTTGTCGAACCGCTGGCGTCCGTTTCTGATTCTGAAGTTGAGCTACAGGCACCCAGAGCCAGTAATGGCGCAGCGATTACGATTGCCTTAAACAACTTGTTGAGATCCATCATGTTATCCTTCTGAAATATAAGTTATAGAAACGGTGACCAAGCGGGTGATTTCACCTCGCCCTGCCCCACTGGCAACCGCGCCTTGAAACGGCCATCGACAGATACCGCTGCCAGCACCTGCTTGCCGTTATAGGTGGTGCCATAAATCACCATGGTGCCGTTAGGGGCAACGCTGGGTGATTCATCGAGCCGGGTTGAGGTCAACACCTGCATAAAACGCGTCTGCAGATCCATACGGGCAATATTGTATTTGCCGTTGGTTCTGTTGACGAAAATCATACTGCGGCCATCAGGGGTCACAGTCCCCCCCAGGTTCCACTCGCCTTCAAATGTCAGGCGGGTCACCTTGCCTGAGGCCAACTCTACCTGATATAGCTGGGGCCTGCCACCCCGCTCGGAGGTGAACAGCAGCGACTTGCCATCGGGGAACCAAGTGGCTTCAGTATCAATGGCATAGTGGTTGGTGATCCGCTTGAGCGCACCTGTCGCAATATCCACCACGTAGACTTCAGGTTGGCCATCACGGGACAGCGTCACCGCCAGCTTGCTACCATCGGGCGAGAAGCTCGGCGAACCGTTGATACCGGGGAAGCTGGTAACCTTGGTACGGCTTTGGCTATAGATATCCTGGACAAATACTTCGGCCTTTTTGTTTTCGAAACTGACATAAGCCAGCTTGCGCCCGTCCGGAGACCAGGCAGGAGACATCAAAGGCTCAGGCGAGCGCAGCAGCATTTGTTCATTGTAGCCGTCGTAGTCGGCAATCATCAGACGGTAGGGATTCTTCTCCTGGTGATTAACCACCACATATGCGATACGAGTCAAAAAGGCGCCGCGGATCCCGGTCAGCTTCTCGTAGACTATATCGCTGATCCTGTGACCATACTGGCGGAACTGTGCTTCGCTGATAACGGTTTCGCGGCTATCCAGCAGCAGTTCGCTGCGGGACTGAGGACCACCGGACTGCATCTGCGCCTTCACCAGATCCACCAAATCAAAGCTCACCAGATACTTACCGGCGCCATAGGGTTTCACATAGCCCATCACCACGGCTTCGGCAGAAACATTTTTCCAGGCTGCGGCATTGAATTCGTCCATCTTGCTGATGGCGCGCTGACCCAATGACAATTCATCCAATGGTTTGAAGGTACCGCTGCGGGTTAAATCGGACATCACCACATCCGAAATCGACTCTGGGGCCGGTCCAGTGCCCTGCCAGACAAATGGCACCACGGCGATGGGACGCGCGGCGTCCACCCCTTCGGTGATCACTATATCCAGTGCCGCCTTTGCCGGCAGCACCAGCACAGCCAGCAAACAGATAAGACTCTTGGCAATTCGTTTCATGGGGCTCCCTTAGTTGAATTCCGGTCTGACTTCTAAATTAATCTCTTTCATCAGTTGATACACATCAGGCTCCTGGGAAACCGGCAAACGCCCGGCCTTGTTGATGGCGGCCTTGGCGGCGCGACATACCACAGGATCCCCTTCGATGATCTGGCTGTTGGTGACAAAGCCGTCTTTGGCCAGACGCACCTTGACCTTACAGACTTTACCCCGCATCGACTCATCCACCACCAGATTGCGCTGAATAGTGGCGGTGATCATCGCCCGGTAACGGTCGACTTCACTCATGACCTGACGATTACGGGTAGCAGACAAGGCGGCTTGTTCGGCGGCCAGCGCATCGGCCAACTCCTGCTCCTGACGGCGACGGGCCTCCTCCTCGGCCTTGCGTTTACGCTCGGCTTCTTCTTTGGCCTTTCGCTCCTCTTCCGCTTTTTTAGCGGCGGCTTCTTCAGCCTTGCGTTTCTGCTCTGCCTTAAGAGCAGCCTCTTCGGCTTCCTTACGCTGTTGCTCCTTGGCCTTTCGCTCGGCCTCGGCCTTCTGGGCCTTTTCTTTCTCCTGCTGCTCTTTCAGCTTGGCAGCCTTGGCAGCATCGGCAGCTTTCTGGGTTTCCAGCTCTTTTTGCTTGCGCTCGACTTCCAGCTTGCGGATCCGTTCCTGCTCCTGCTCACGGGCCTTTTTGGCTTCATTGGCCTTGCGATCCAGCTCCTGCTGCCGCTCGCGCTCACGGCGCTCTGCGGCGGCCTTGTCCTGTTTCAGCTTCTGGACATAGTCATCCACTTTCTGCTGATCGACCACCACGGCCTGCACTGGCGCAGACTGAGCCTGTGGTGTCGGCAATTTGGGTTTTTCCTGAAAGTCCACGCCCATGGCCAGAATTGCAATAACCCCGATATGCAGCACTGCTGAGATGATAAAGGGGACAGTAAAATCAGATTTCCCAGCCACTTACTTCTCCTCTGGCGAATCTGTCATCAAACCGACCGAAGGCACGCCGGCATTTTGCAGCGACACCATCAGTTGGATTACCCGCTCGTAGGGAATGGCGCGATCGCCCTTGACCACCACGGGGCGATCCGGCTCCATCTTGATGATGGCGCTGACCCGGGTGCTGATCTCTTCCAGATCCAGCACCTCATTATTGGGTGAGCCACCCAAGTCGAGAAAATACTCACCCTCGGCATTGATGGAGGCCACCACAGGCGGCTTGCTGTCAGCGGGCAACGGCTCGGCCTTACCCTGAGGCAAGTCCACTTTCACCCCTTGAGTCACAATCGGCGCCGTCACCATAAAGATGATCAGCAGCACCAACATCACGTCGATATAGGGTACCACATTGATTTCAGCGACGGGGCGACGCCGCTTGCGCTGATATCCCTGCATCATACGGCTTCCTTATCGCTGTATGCCTGACGGTGCAATATGCCGGAGAACTCTTCCATAAAGTTGGCGTAGGAAGACTCGACCTTTTCCACCTGAGTGGAGAATCTGTTATAGGCGATAACCGCTGGAATCGCGGCGAACAGGCCCATGGCGGTAGCGATAAGCGCTTCGGCAATACCCGGTGCCACCATGGCCAGAGTGGCATTTTCCACCGCGCCCAAGGCGATAAAGGAGTTCATGATCCCCCAAACTGTACCAAACAGGCCGATATAGGGACTGGTGGAGCCTATGGTTGCCAAGAGTGGCAGATGGGTTTCCAGCTTATCCAACTCTTTGGAGAGGGAGATCCGCATGGCGCGATAGCTGCCATCCATAATGGCTTCTGGCACCCGGCCGTTCAGTTTCGACAGGCGGGCGTATTCCTTAAAGCCGGATACGAACATGGACTCAAGCCCTGAGTTGCTTTCCTGGCGCGCCGACAGCTCCTGGTACAAACGATTAAGATCCACACCGGACCAAAACTTCTCTTCGAAGCGTTCGGCATTTTGCCTGGCCGCTTTCAGGAGTTTGCGCCTCTGGATAATCACAGCCCAGGACGCGATAGACAGAGACAATAAGGTGAGCATCACCAGTTTTACCAACAGACTGGCCTGCATGAACAATCCAATAAACGAAATCTCAGCTTCCACCTTTTTTAAACTCCTGCAATATGTGTTGGGGAATGGCCAATGGCCGCATGCGCTCGAGCGAAATACAAGCAACCAGAATACTGGCTGCGCAATAACACTCACCCTCGGCATCTACCAGGCGCTGTTCAAACACCAAAGATGCCCGCTTCACTTCTGAGACACGGGTTTCCACCCAAAGGTTCTGCTCAAATCGCGCCGCCTTGCAGAAATCCAGCTCGGCGTGGCGTACCACAAAGGCGATATCCTGCTGCAACAGGGCGGTTTGGCTCACCGACATAGACCTGAGCCACTCACTTCGGGCTCTTTCAAAAAATTTCAAATAGTTGGAATGGTAAACCACCCCACCCGCGTCTGTGTCTTCATAATAGACAGTGATAGGCCAACGAAACATGCTTCCACTTGCTTTTAATGCGCCAAAAGTGAGGCCTACTATACCTTATCCACAATCCGCTTGTGAATGGCGGAAAAAGCAAAGGGGCCCGCAGGCCCCAGTTTATTTTTTCAAGGCTTAACTTAAGCTTAACCGTCGATTTTGCTCGGCAGGGTCAAGCCAAAGTTGTGCCACAGGAAGGTGAAGATATCCGCCGCTTCATCTATCTTCATCGCCGTGGGTTTACCTGCACCGTGACCGGCATTGGACTCGATACGCATGATAACCGGCTGATCCCCCTGTTGCTTGGCCTGCATCATGGCGGCAAACTTGAAGCTGTGCAGCGGCACCACCCTGTCGTCATGATCGGCTGTCATCACCATGGTCGCAGGATAAGCCTGAGACTTGACGTTGTGATATGGCGAGTAAGCCAGCAACGCCGGGAACTGCTCGGCATTGTCGGCACTGCCGTATTCACTGGTCCAGGCCCAGCCTATGGTGAACTTGTGGAATCTGAGCATATCCAGTACCCCTACGGCGGGCAGCACGGCGGCAAACAGATCCGGTCTTTGGGTCACGGCGGCGCCCATCAACAAACCACCATTACTGCGGCCATAGGCGCCAAGCTTGCTCTTGTTGGTATAGCCCTGGTCCAGCAGGTATTCGGCAGCGGCAAAATAGTCGTCAAACACATTTTGCTTCTTGTCGAACATACCGGCCTGGTGCCAGCTCTCACCATATTCGGCGCCGCCACGCAGGCTGGGCACAGCATAGATGCCGCCCATATCCAACCAGGCGATATTGGCCGGGCTGAATCTTGGGGTCATGGAGATGGCAAAACCACCATAGGCATACAGGAGTGTCGGGTTGGTGCCGTCTTTCTTCAGCCCTTTCTTGTAGGACAGCATCATGGGCACCTTGGTACCGTCCTTGCTGGTGTAGAACACCTGCTCGGATACATAATCATCCGGATTGAAGGCGATTTTAGGGCTCTGGTACAGCTCGGACTCACCTGTCTTGAAGTCAAACTTATAGGTGGTCTGCGGCTGCACATAGCTGTTGAAGGTGTAATAGAAGTAGTCTTTGCTGCGCTTGCCGTATGGGCCGGCAATCTTGCCTTTGCCCGGCAGAGTCACGTCCTGGCGCTTGACGCCGCCCATGGAGTAGATGGACAGCTGCCCCAGCACATCATGCAGTGAGCTCACCACCAGATGATCATTGATGATCCCTACACTGGCGATAGGATCCTTTGTCTCAGGGATCACTGTCTTCCAGTCTTTTTTGGCCGGACGGCGCAAATCTATCGCAATCACTTTGCCGTTGGGGGCATCGAGATCTGTCTTGAAGTAGAACACTGACTTGTCGTTGCCGATAAAGCTGTACTCGGCTTCCAAGTCGGAAATCAGCTCGACCACTTCCGCTTTGGGATCTTTGAGTGACTTATAGAAGAAGCGGTTGCGGCTGTCTGTTCCCTGGGAGATGGACAGCAGCAGATAGTCGCCGTCTTCAGAGACACCGATACCAAAGCCCCAGTCCTTGTTTTGTGGCCTTTCATAAACCAGCTTGTCCTGGCTCTGATCTGTGCCCAGCTTATGGTAGTAAACCTTTTGGTTGAAGTTGACATCGGCCATCTTGTCTCCGCCGGCCGGGGCATCATAGCGGGCATAGAATACGCCTTCGTTGGCATGATCCCACACGGCAGAGGAGAACTTGATCCACTCCAGTTTGTCGCTGAGCAGCTTGCCGCTGGCAATATCCATAAACTGCCACTGTTGCCAGTCGGAGCCGGACTCGGAGACACCATAAGCCAGCACCTTGCCATCGTCACTCACTGACACGCCGGACAGGGCAACTGTGCCCTTGTCGGAGAAAGCGTTGGGATCCAACAACACCTTCTCATGACCCTGCTTGTCTTTGACATAGAGCACTGACTGGGCCTGCAGGCCGTCGTTACGGTAGTAGAAGGTGTTGTCACCCTTTTCAAAGGGGGCAGAGATTTTTTCGTAGTTCCACAGGGTGGTGATCCTGTCGACTACCGCCTGCTTGTTGGGGATAGCCGACAGATATTCCTGTCCAAAAGCTTGCTGAGCCTTAACCCAGGCTTCGGTTTCCGGGGTGCTTTCTTCCAGGTGGCGATAAGGATCGGCAACCTGAACACCGTGAATGTTTTCAACCAGCACTTCGGCGCGGGTCGCCGGATACTGGGACTTAACGGTAGCCAGCGCATTCTGGCCATTTGGAGTATCTGTGCTCTGGCAGGCGCCGAGCGCCAGGCTCAAGCCTACAGCCAACAGCATAGGGCGAGCCAATTTTGTAGTTATTGTCATGGAAACTTCCTGTCCGACTAAATAAAGAGGCGTACAGCGGCGTTTTAGCAAAAAATGCAAACGCAGCGACTTGCAAAGTACTATACAAGCAAAAAAAACCGACACAATCGTCAAATGACAATCTGTGCAAGGATTGAACAATGACAAATGTTAATAAAACGGCAACAAGGATTAATTATATAAATTGCAGATTTATGCATCCACATTGAGTAAAGAAGCGAAACACGGGCTATAAGTGCATTTACGTGACCTGCATCACCTTTGTGACATTAGTTTTACTTATCTCATGACGTAGTTTTTCTCGCTTGTTGCTGACACATTCTGTCACTAAAATGTGCCTCGTTTTCAGGAAGTATTTACCCCGGTAAATATGAAAACCAAGAACTTCAAAACTGTTGTGTAGTTTTCATGGCAGTTTTCCCTGGTTCTTATGCTTGACTTCCTTCCTTCAATTTGTTGATTGCAATGATTTAATTTTTGCGGCCCGCTTGTTTCAAGTGGGCTTTTTTTTATGTTTTAATCGCCACCTTTCCCAAAGACAACAAGGACCCGTATGTCACTGCTGCGTATATTGCTTGCTTACCTGTTACTGCTGGTCAGCGCTTTTTCAGCTTATGTCTGTATTTTTGGTGCCTTCCAGAGCCTGCCGGAGCAACAACCGGCAAAATACTTTATGGTTATCTTCGGTGCCTTGCTGGCGGCTGTCAGCCTTACCCTCGCCGGTTTTCTCAACCGCCGCCGTAACTGGCGCCGCTCCAGCGGTATCGCCTTGTTGGCGGCAGCAGGTTTGGCGCTTCTAATCCTTGTGTCCGATGCATCATACAGAGACACGGCCCAGTTGCCGCCGATGATCGCCTTAAACGATTATGCGGTCGGTGGACCCGTGGTTATTTTGGTGCTGATACTCGGCGGCTTGCTGCTGTGGCAAGGTCTCAAGCAGGCCCGAAAGTCGATAGAAGAACTCAGTAAAGAAACTGAGTAATCAAGGCGTTGCTCTGAGCGGGACATTAGCCAAGCGCCAAAGTGAGCCGATGTAACCCCACAGGGGCTTCGAGCGTTAAGCTGTGTTACTCTCGAGTCACCTGCAATCATTGCCGTAAGCAACACAGAAGCCATGGCAGACTTTGATGTTTTATCCTGTGCCGCGCGCTCTTATACAGTGGCGCCAGCCGCAAACAGGGGTGATAGATAAATGGCTCATGAACTGGATACTCTGGATCTCAATCTGATGCGCCTGCTTAAGGCGGTTGTCGACAATCGCAGTATCAAGTTGGCCGCCATGCAACTTGGGATCTCTCAGCCCAGCGCCAGCCGGGGTGTAATGCGCCTGAAGCAAACCTTCCAGGATCCCCTGTTTGTCCGTAAACCCCATGGTGTAGAGCCCTCTCCCATGGCGCTGCGCCTGGCTGAAGAGTTTGACAATATTCTGGCCCCTATCGAGAAAGTCCTGCTGGAGTTCGAAGACTTCAGCGCCGACACCTACACAGGGCAAATAGCCATAGTGACAGATCCCTACCTGATGGATGAACAGGGACAAAGATTGCTGCAAAGCTGTCACCAGGCCTTTCCCAAAGCCAGCTTCACCTTTTCCAGCTGGAACGGTTACAGCCATGATGAGATGCTCGAAGGCATACATGACTATTGTATTTTGGATCAGGAAACCGAGCTGTCCAAGGATATCTATATGCGGCCGCTGTTCACCGAGAAACGGGTGATCCTGGCACGCAAAAATCATCCGCTGCTCGGCGATGAAAATGATTGGCAGACAGTGTCCACGCTGCCGATAGTCTCCCTGCCTGCACCGGCCTCCTACAATCCGCAATGCACTGTGGAGTCAGAGTATCAGCGTATGGGTTATCAGCCCCATGTGCTGCTCAAGTCCTACAATCTTAGGGTCGCCTGCCAGATGTTGCTGGAAACCGACGCCATCATGTACGCCAGTCAAGGCACTGCCAGGTTGATGCCGGAACTGGTCTCCTTCCCCATGCCCCAGGTCAATCGGGAGTTCAGCCACTTCGTGGTGTCCGGCGGCTTTTTGCAGACCTACCGTAATCACCCGCTGCACCGGCATCTTCACAAGGTAATGCAAGACACCTTTCAGCCATCGCAAGCGTCTGTCCAGACTGAAATAGATATTCAAAATTGAATATCTCAATTACCTACCAACTCAAAAATTGACCGGTTAACCTAGTGGCGTAAGTTTGGAATTGCTACTTAATTTTGTTGTTACTCCGTTTTTCATCACTTATCTGGCCAGATAGTTCCGGGTGTAATGCGCAATTCTCCGTTATGCATATTTTTAATTTCATGTAGAAGGTGAATTATGATCCTTGCACGCGTATTTCTATTGTTTGCGATTTCCGCCGAAGTGGCGGGTACCAGTACCATGAACCTGCTGGGGCCCGAAGGCTCAATCTGGGGCTACCTGTTGATGTACCTCTTGATTGGTGTGTCATACTTCTTTTTATCACTGGCGGCGAAGAAGATTGCCATAGGCGTGGCTTATGCGGTTTGGGAAGGTTTGGGCATAGCCCTGATCACCCTGGTATCCATGCTGCTGTTTGACTCCAGGCTCAACCCGCAGGAGCTTGCCGGACTGGCCTTGGCCATCCTGGGTATAGTGCTGGTGACTCTGGGCGAAAGCCATGAAGGTGATAAAACCAAAGTTCAGGATACCGGCTTAGGAGCAAACAGCACCGCCGGTAGCCTGTAACGGAGGCGAACATGAACCAGTTTCTGACGCTCTCCTTTGGCTATGTGGTGCTGGCCGCCTTGATTGATATTGCCGCCAATATGGCGCTCACCCGCTCCAATGGGTTCAAGCGTAAATTGTGGGGCGCGCTGGCAATCCTGCTGGTGCTGAGCGCTTTTACTCTGCTGGCACAGGCAGTGAAAGAGATAGACTTGGCGATCGCCTACGCCTCCTGGGGCGCCATAGGCATTTTGGGAACGGCTATCGGCGGCGCCTTGCTGTTCAAACAAAGACTCAAGCCCATAGGCTGGGTCGGCATAGCCGTGGTTATCGCCGCGGTTATCACCATGAAAACCGCCTAAGAGCAGAAGAAATAAGTAAGGTCGAAATAAGCAAAAAGGCGCCCGAGGGCGCCTTTCTTATGCTCACTCTTTTATTTAAAACAATAAAGAGTTGTGCTCACTAAAGGGACTTATTTGGTACCGAAGATCTTATCACCGGCATCACCCAGACCAGGCAGGATATAGCCCTTATCGTTCAGGCACTTATCGACAGACGCCGTGTAGAGTTCAATATCAGGATGAGCCTCTTCCAGCGCCTTGACGCCTTCAGGAGCCGCGACCAACACCAGCGCCTTGATATGCTTACAACCACGCTTTTTCAGCAAGTCTATGGTGCAAATCATGGAGCCGCCGGTAGCCAGCATAGGGTCAACTACCAGTGCCAAACGCTCTTCCATATCGCTGGCGAGCTTCTCGAAATAAGGCACAGGCTCCAGGGTTTCTTCATCACGGTAAACACCGACCACTGAGATACGGGCACTGGGAATGTTCTCCAGCACGCCGTCCATCATGCCAAGACCGGCACGCAGAATAGGCACTACAGTCACCTTCTTGCCTTTAATCTGCTCCACTTCAACGGGACCGTTCCAGCCCTCAATGGTCACAGTTTCGGTTTCCAAACCTGCGGTTGCCTCGTAGGTTAACAGGCTGCCAACCTCGGCGGCGAGCTCACGAAAACGCTTGGTGCTGATCTCAGCTTCGCGCATCAAACCGATTTTGTGGCGTACCAGCGGGTGTTTAACCTCGACAACTTTCATTCTTTTTCTCCTGATCTTGCGGGCGGGACGAGCAATCAGACTGGCGGCTCCCGGCGTGCAGAGCACAAACCAGCCGGATTTGGGCAAATTTCTGAGATTTTAGTTGATTTGTTCCGGCGGTAAAACAGAAAGTTTTATAAATCTGGTAAATCGTGACTTATATCCCTATGAATAAAGTGCAATCTTGGCTTTCGACCCCCCCGGCAAACTGCTAGAATAGCGCCGCATAAAATCCATAACGATGTACCCGAGAGGATCAAGTGAGTACCCCTACCCCACTGAGCTATAAAGACGCCGGTGTCGATATCGATGCAGGCAACGCACTCGTCAATAACATCAAGTCCGTAGTCAAACGCACTCACCGTCCTGAAGTCATGGGCAACCTGGGTGGTTTTGGCGCCCTGTGTGAACTGCCAACCAAATACAAGCACCCTGTGCTGGTTTCCGGTACCGATGGCGTGGGCACCAAGCTGCGCCTGGCCATTGACTTCAAAAAGCATGACACTGTCGGTATCGACCTGGTGGCCATGTGTGTCAACGACCTGCTGGTACAGGGGGCCGAGCCGCTGTTTTTCCTCGACTACTATGCTACCGGCAAGCTGGACGTCAATGTGGCGACCGATGTGGTCACAGGTATCGGCGAAGGCTGCTTCCAATCCGGTTGTGCCCTAATCGGTGGTGAAACCGCCGAAATGCCCGGCATGTACGAAGGCGCTGACTATGATCTGGCCGGTTTCTGTGTCGGTGTGGTGGAAAAAAAAGCCATCATCGACGGCAGCAAGGTACAGGCCGGTGATGCACTGATAGCCCTGGGCTCCAGTGGTCCTCATTCCAACGGTTACTCACTGATCCGTAAAGTCCTGGAAGTCAGCCAGGCCGACCCACAGCAAGATCTGGACGGCAAGCCGCTTATCGATCACCTGCTGGAACCGACCCGCATCTATGTCAAACCTTTGCTGGAACTGCTGGAAAAACACCCGGTTCACGCCATGGTACACATCACAGGCGGCGGTTTCTGGGAAAACATTCCAAGGGTACTGCCAGAAAACGCCAAGGCCGTTATCCAAGGCGAGTCCTGGCAGTGGCCCAGCGTATTCAACTGGCTCAAGCAAGCCGGTAATATCACAGAACATGAAATGTACCGCACCTTTAACTGTGGTGTCGGTATGATAGTTGCCCTGCCTCAGGCCGAAGCCGCCGCCGCCATTGAGCTACTCAAGGCCAAAGGTGAAAACGCCTGGCAGATAGGCACTATCGCCAATCGAACTCAACAAGAAGAGCAAGTGGAGATCCTTTAATGCAGGAGAGTTGTCGCATATTGGTAATGATTTCGGGCAATGGCAGTAATTTGCAGGCTGTTATCGACAGCTGTGATAGCAAGATGCCAGGGCGCGTGGTCGGGGTGATCAGCAACAAGGCCGATGCCTATGGTCTGATCCGGGCCCATCATGCCGAAATAGACACCAGTTGCGTCATCGCCCGCAAAGAGGAGTCCCGCGCCCAATACGATGCCAGACTGCAGGCGGCTATCGACAGATATCAGCCCGACCTCATCGTATTGGCCGGCTTTATGCGTATTCTCAGTGATGAGCTGGTCAGCCGTTACCAGGGCAAGATGCTCAATATCCACCCGTCACTGCTGCCCAAGTATCCTGGATTGGATACCCACAAGCGCGCCATCGAAGCCGGTGACAGCGAACATGGCGCCAGTGTTCATTTCGTTATCCCGGCACTGGACAGTGGCCCGGTGATTTTGCAGGCCAAGGTACCTGTGTTTGCCGATGACACAGTGGAAACTCTGGCGGCCAGGGTGCACGAGCAGGAACACGCCATCTACCCGATAGTGGTGCGCTGGTTCTGCCAGGGCCGACTGAAGATGGTTGACGGTAAGGCCTGGCTCGACGATGAAGCCATCGGCCCCAACGGCTACGCCCCGGACTGATCTCTGAGTAAACTTAGGGAAGGTGCGAATAAGTCCTCGCGGCACTCTGGCTTACACAGCAATTGGCGTTCAAGGCATCTGACTGAAGGCATGCCGGGGCCTGTCAAAGTCGGATAACGCAGAGAGCCGGTTGCTGTGTAAGCCCCGAAGGGCGTGGCTTACAGGCCTGCCTGCTGTGTCGTGCTTCTTACAAAGGACTAAGGCCATTTGCTGCGAACCACGCCTTGCATCCATGCCCGTAAGCCGACGCAGAGCACGCATGGGACTTGTTCGCACCTTCCTTAGGTTGATTAATTCAGCAAAAAGGAGCCATACGGCTCCTTTTTTCATTCCAACAATGGCTATTACGGCTGTGGCGCAAGCTTGACTCTCCGCTTAATTTACCCGGATATGACGCTCCGTTACCGGCTTTTTACAGCGGCCAATTGTAATTTTATGACCAATGGCGTTAGATAGGGGCAGTTATCAGGACAGAATGAGACGCGCATGAAGAATATTATCTGCGATATAGACGGCGTGCTGATGCACGACAACAAGTTAATCCCCGGCAGTGACAAGTTTATCGCCCGGGTGCTGGAACAGGGAAACCCCTTGGTTATCTTGACCAACTATCCGGTGCAGACGGGCAAAGATCTGCAAAACCGCCTCGGCGCCGCCGGGCTGCATATCCCCGAAGAGTGCTTCTATACCTCGGCCATGGCGACCGCCGACTTTCTCAAGCACCAGGAAGGCAGCAAGGCGTTTGTCATAGGTGAAGGCGCCCTCACCCACGAGCTTTACAAGGCCGGCTTTACCATTACCGATATCAACCCCGACTTTGTTATCGTCGGCGAAACCCGCTCCTACAACTGGGACATGATCCACAAGGCCGCCCGCTTTGTTGCCGCCGGCGCCCGTTTTATTGCCACCAACCCGGATACCCATGGCCCGGCTTATAGTCCCGCCTGTGGCGCTCTCTGTGCGCCTATTGAGAGAATAAGCGGTCGCAAGCCCTTCTACGTGGGTAAACCCAGCAGTTGGATCATCCGCTCGGCCCTGAACCATATCGATGGTCATTCCGAAAATACCGTGATTATCGGCGATAACATGCGTACCGATATTCTGGCCGGTTTTCAGGCCGGACTGGAAACCATACTGGTCACCAGTGGTGTCAGCAAGCTGGAAGACATAGAGAAAGAGCCCTTCCGACCCAACCATGTCTTTGCCTGCGCCGCCGACATAGATGTGATCTGAAACCATTGGTAACATTCCTTTTACCGCCTCCGCTTGTATCGGGGGCGTTTTTTCGTCCATGATAGCGCACGGGCAAGGGCAAAGCCTTTGCCACTCCATACCTGACAATAAAAGCAACAACAGGATCCGTTATGCGCTTGATGATCCCCCTGTGTACCCTGGCACTCTTGAGTGCCTGCAGCCAAAACAATACTGCCGACGACCCCATCCGCGTTGTCAGTTTCAATGAACAAGAGTTTCGCCAGGACATCCAAACCCTGGCCTCGGATGAATTTGAAGGCCGGGCGCCGACAACCCGCGGCGAGCAGCTGACTCTGGACTATCTCAGCAAGGCCTTTGCCGATATGGGGCTTGAGCCCGGTTCCAACGGCAGCTTTTTGCAAAAAGTGCCCATGGTGAGCTATACCGCCAGTGAAACCCAGGCAATACAGCTGGCCGATATCGATTTTCAATATCCCCAAGATCTGGTGCTCGGCAGTCGCCATGATGTTAAACGCGTCGACATCACCAACGCGCCGCTGGTGTTTGTCGGTTACGGTATCAACGCCCCCGAGTACGACTGGAACGACTACCAGGGTCTGAACATGAAGGGCAAAATCGCCCTTATTCTGGTGAATGACCCCGGCTTTGCCCGCCCGGATCTCGGTAAATTCAACGGCAAGGCGATGACCTATTACGGCCGCTGGACCTACAAGTATGAAGAAGCCAGCCGTCAGGGCGCATTGGGCGCCATTATCATTCACGACACAGCTCCTGCCGCTTATCCCTGGTCTGTGGTGGAAAACAGCTGGACCGGCCCACAACAGGATCTGGCCTCGGATTCCGGCAACGAGCGAGTGGCAGTGGAAGGCTGGATAACCCTGAATGCCGCCAAAAAAGTGTTTACCAAAGCCGGACTTGAACTGGACAGCGCCATCAGCCGCGCAGCCCACGGTCCACTGCAACTGACGCTGGGGCAAACCGCCAGCATAGGTTTCGATAACAAGGCCGAGTATGGCGACAGCTACAATGTGGTTGCCACTCTGCCGGGCAGCAGCCGTGCCAATGAGCATATTCTGTTTACCGGCCACTGGGATCATTTGGGCATGAGCAGTTCGGCCGAAGGCGACAGGGTATTCAATGGCGCCATGGACAACGCCTCCGGCATCGCCGGCATGCTGGCTATCGCCCGTGAGTTTGCCGCCGACGCCAAGGCTGGCAAGCGCCTCAAGCGTTCGCTGACTTTTATCGCCACCACAGGCGAAGAGCAAGGTCTGCTGGGATCACGTTTCTATGCCGCCCAACCGGCGTACCCTTTGGAAAACACCATAGGGGTGATTAATCTCGACAGCACCAATATCTATGGCCGCACCAAAGACTTCACCATAGTGGGCAAAGGCAAGTCTGAGCTTGAGCGTTATCTGGAAGCCGCGCTCAAGACCCAGGGCCGCTATGCCACAGCAGAGAAACACCCCGAGTCCGGCGGTTTCTTCCGCTCGGATCACTTCAGTTTTGCCCAGTATGGCGTACCTGCGGTATTTGCCGGTGGCGGCAGCGAACCTGTGGATCAGGCCACCGCTGACTACAAAGCAGCAATGAAGCAGCAGATGAAGGGCTGCTATCACAACCTCTGTGATGAGTATCATGCCAACTGGGATCTCTCCGGCGCGCTGGAAGATCTCGCCGTGTACTACAAGGCCGCCAAAGGCTTGGCGGATTCTGCCGACCGCCCGGGTTATTTCAAGGGCACAGAGTTTTATAGCCTGCGGCCGGAAACCGGCGTTGCTCCGGCGATTTAACCAGACACATTTCCCCATCCCCAAAGGCGCCTCCGGCGCCTTTTTGCGTTGTTTTCCGGGCAGATAAATCAATCGCCGATAAAAGCAGCGGCTTTGGGAAAGTGCCAATTTGCACGCTGTTACAGCGAGCTAAAATGCAAATCTTTCACCAATTAAGCGATTAAATTGTTTAACCCTCAAAAAAACAGGTCACAAAACGCATTATAATTTACAAATTTAGCCATTTTTATGATTTATATTCAAAAATAAAGCTTGGCTTTTGAGAATTCTACAGGCAAAGTGAAGCCATTGCTGAAGAAACACCAAGTTTGGAGTCTTACCATGTGTTCAATTTTTGCCATTCTCGATATCCAGTCTGACGCCGCCGCTCTGAGAAGCACTGCGCTGGAGATGTCCAAACTGATGCGCCACCGCGGCCCGGACTGGTCGGGTATTCATACCACTCCAAGAGCGATTCTCGCCCATGAGCGGCTGGCCATTGTCGATATCGAACACGGCGCCCAGCCGCTGTTATCTGAAGATGGCCAGTTGGTATTGGCAGTCAACGGTGAAATCTACAACCACAAAGAACTCAAGGCCGAGCTCGGCGACAAGTACAGCTACCAGACCAACTCGGATTGCGAAGTGATCCTGGCACTGTATCAGGAATATGGCTGCGACTTTCTCGATAAGCTCAACGGTATTTTTGCCTTCGTACTCTATGACAAGGCCAAGGACTGCTACCTCGTAGGCCGGGATCACATGGGGATCATCCCGCTTTACACCGGCCGCGATACCAGCGGTAACCTTTATGTCGCCTCTGAGATGAAAGCGCTGGTACCCGTATGTAAAACCGTGGAAGTTTTCAGCCCCGGGCATTACCTCTTCAGTGAAGATGACGCGCCGGTGCAATACTATCGGCGTGACTGGCGCGACTATGAAGCGGTAGCCCAAAACAGCGCCTCCAGCGAAGAGCTGCGCGAAGCGTTGGAAGCCGCGGTAAAGCGCCAGTTGATGTCAGATGTGCCCTATGGCGTTTTGCTATCTGGCGGGCTGGACTCCTCGGTGATTTCCGCCATAACCCAAACTTTTGCCAAACGCCGTATTGAAGACAACGATGCCTCCGATGCCTGGTGGCCACAGCTGCACTCCTTTGCCGTGGGCCTGAAAGGGGCGCCGGATCTGGCGGCGGCACAAAAGGTCGCCGATGCCATAGGCACCATACACCATGAACTGCACTTCACCTTCCAGGAAGGCCTGGATGCCATCAAGGAGGTGATTTATCACCTGGAAACCTATGATGTCACCACCATACGCGCTGCAACCCCCATGTACTTGATGGCGCGCAAGATCAAGGCTATGGGGATCAAGATGGTGCTCTCAGGCGAAGGGGCCGATGAACTGTTCGGCGGTTACCTCTATTTCCACAAGGCACCAAACGCCCGCGCCTTCCACGAAGAACTGGTGCGTAAACTCGACAAGCTGCACCTGTACGACTGCCTGCGGGCCAACAAGGCCATGGCAGCCTGGGGCCTGGAAGCCCGGGTACCCTTCCTCGACAAGGAGTTTATGGACGTGGCCATGCGCCTGAACCCAGAAGCCAAGATGTCGCGCGATGGCCGGATTGAAAAGCATATTCTGCGTGAAGCCTTCGAGCATAAGCTCCCGGCCGAAGTCGCCTGGCGCCAGAAAGAGCAGTTCAGTGACGGTGTGGGTTACTCCTGGATTGATGGCCTGAAAGAACATGCCGCCGCCCAGGTGGAGGATAAAGAGCTGGCCAACGCCCGTTTCCGCTTCCCGCACAACACGCCGGAAACCAAGGAGGCCTACTTCTATCGCTGTTTCTTTGAAGAGCACTTCCCGCTGGAGTCGGCAGCACTGACTGTACCGGGTGGTAAATCGGTTGCCTGCTCTACCCCGGAAGCGCTGGCCTGGGATGAAAGCCTGTCCGGCATCATAGATCCTTCCGGCCGAGCGGTGCGCTCTGTGCATACCGCATCTTATTGAACTTAAGTAAAAACCATAAAGGCGCCGAATGGCGCCTTTATTCATTAGCGGAAATAGGAGCTTCGCTTCTGTGCCGCTTTATTTGCTTTGAGCTTGTTCACTTGCGCCTTGTTCTCATCACTCTGAGCCCGGCCGTTGCTTGGTCACGCTCAACTTGCCGTTGCCGGCAGCGCTCAAGAATAGCCTGCCGCTCGCTGTCAGTTGCCTGATGCCAGGCCAGAATTTCTTCCAGCGTCCTGAAACATCCAAGGCAAACATCTTGCAAGTCCAGGCAGCAGTGGCGAATACAGGGAGAGTCCACCCTGTTACTGCGCTTTGGTTGCCTGGACATATTGGCTTCCTAGCTGCCGCGTTTAAGGTAGCTTGGCTGATGCAGCTCAGTAACCTCCAGCGATACACTGTCGACTTTGACCGCTATTGGCTCCAGTGCGGCAAACACACTTTGGGTCAGGGCTTGCTTTTGCTCATCGGTGCGTCCCGGCATAATGGCCAAACGCACATGGATAAAGCTTTGAGCGCTGTCCTCCCCAACCAGGAAATGTTCACAGGCATGCGCTCGGCTCTTGATGGCAGATGGTGTGAACAAGCCTGAATCTATGGCACCTTGGTGCACCGCCTGAACCAGCTTGGCAATCGACAACTGCTGCGCCAAGGGCGCCGAATACTCAATAATACAGTGAGGCATAATCCTTCCTTGTTAAAGGCAGAAGCATCTGGGTCTATTCAGACCAGACGGCATACTCGTTTTGGCTCGGGCAGCGGAAATGAAAGCGCCGGCCACCGGGAAAACTGAAAATATCTTTGCAGATCTCCCCGCCATGAGTCTTGACGGCCTCCAGACTGGCGTTCAGATCATTTGAGTAAATCACCAACAAGGGGCTGCCGTTGAGGGTATCAAAGCTCAGTGATGAGCGAAAAAAACCGCCATCGATCCCGGCCTGGGTAAAGCAGCTGTAATCCGGGCCGTAATCAACAAAGCCCCAGCCAAACACCGCCTGAAAAAACGCCTTGGTGGCTTCCAGCTCCCGGGCGGGAAGTTCAAGATAATTAATCCTATGATGTAACGCCATGGCTTTCCTCCCGCCGCTTGGGCGACTTGATTGCTGTGATACTTAAGTACTTAATACTTTGGGCGGCTGAAACTTGGACCGGGGCTATCGCTCAAGCAGGCTTGTCATAGTTATAGCAAGCGCTGCAGCGTTACACTGGCCAGCCCTATCAGACCGCCAAAGACACCGCCCCAGACAACCAACCAGCCAAGGTGGGTCTTGATCATCTGCTGCACCATCTCCTTGACCAACTGCGGCGTTAACTCGGCCAGCCGCTGCTCGACAATATCCTGAATTTGGCTACGCATATCCGCCATCACCCCGGGCTGTTCCAGTTCGCCCTTGAGCAGCTCGTAAAAATCATCGCTCTTGGCAATATCTGCCAGAGATTGCTGCATCTTTTCGATAAAGGGTTGCTTGAGTGGGGTGAGCGCTTCTTCACCGCCAAACATGGATAACATACCACCCAATGAAGATTGGGCAACCGTGGCCACCAAAGCATCGAAGGCTGGAGCCAAGTCTACCTTGCCGATAACGCCGGACAGATCCAGGCTCTGTTTGTCGGAGCGGGTCGACAGGAAACGGTCTATGTTGGCCTCAGAGAAGAACTGCTCCATCATCAGCTCGCTGATAGCTTGCTTGAACTGTTCGAAACGGGCCGGGATCACCCCTGAGCCATAGAGACCCGGTACTTTTTCAAACAACATATGCACCGCCAGCCAGTTGGTAATGGCGCCGGATACGGCAAACAGGCCGATGTTGAATAACACATCAGAGTGCATGCCATAGCCGGTAAGCATAATGGCCAGCGCCAAGAGGTTGGTAACGGCGCTCTTGTCGAGCACAGGTGTCTGTTGTACTGCTGTTTTCAATCTGAAATCCCCTGAAATTAAAACCCGCTAATGGTAGCAAACAGGGGGCAGCAGATTAAAGTAGTGCGTGATACAGACCTTGCTCGGTGCCATCTGTCTCGACTTGTTGAGACAGCTCGCCAAATTCACGCTTGACCGCCAGCACCTTGGCATCCTGCGCCAAAGTTCGGGCTCGGCAAGTCAGCTCTTTGGCAATGCCCTGACCACGGTAATCGGGCAATACGAAAAGATCATCCAGATACCATAAAGGCTTTAGCAACAAGGAGGAGAATGAGGGAAAAACCTGAGTGAAGGCCACCGGATAATCGCCCTCGGTGGCGATGAAGATCATCGAATCGTTTTCCAGTAAACGGGCCCGTAAAAATTCACGGCAACGACTCAGATCCGAGCCCTGCCCCAGTTCCTGCCGATACTCGTCAAACAGCAGGACCAGTTGTTCCAAATCCATTTCAGTAGCCAAACGTATTTGCATTTTTCATCCCTGAATACAAGTTGAAATTTTACTATTTGCCAGAGGCAAAACGACAATAAACTCCTTAAACAACGCAAGGTTAACATAGAAAAGCTTCTCTGGCAGCAGCTTTAATCGCCCTCCCCCATAAGTCAGTTCCCGTTCATACCCATCCTGGTAGCCGTTTTCAACGAGCACACAAACCCAAGCGGATTTCGCCGTATTGGCCGGCGATAACAACTGCCCCCGCCATTAAGCAAGTCACCCGGCCACTCCAAGGCTCCTAAATAGTTCCCCCAGCCATCAAGCACTGAAACAGGCAATTTAAGCAAGGCAATCAATTGGAACATTGCTCATATGATTTGCCGGGCACAGTTGTTTTTATGGCGAATTATGTTGTCAATACCCACAAAATCAGGGTTTTATAACCTTTGCTAAAAACTTGACCTTTGGCTAATTGTTTTCAAATTAAGTACTGGGTATTGTATAGCCAATTCAACCAGTTAGCTTTAGCTTTTTCTTAAACGAAAGCTCTGCGACAAGGATACTTTTCCGTTTGTAACGGTATTCAGGGACGAACAGCATGATGTCGCGCCCGTGCGGTAGCTATGGCTTTACTTAACGCTTTTTGTAGGGCCTGGGTTTTAGGGTCCTTGGTTTTAAGGCTCTTAGTTTTAAGGCGCTTGGTTGCAGGACTTGAAGCGCTCAAGACAAGCGCCTCAGAACTGATTTTTTATGGCTCTTCTCTGAACATGGTGGAGTAGGTATAGTTCCAGCCAAATTCCTCTTAAATATCAGTGATGAGTGAAGCAGCTTTATATCAACAAATTTTGGGGTTAAAGACACCCTGGATTGTATCCAGTGTTCAACTCGATGAACCACATCAGAGCATAATTGTTACCATCGCCTATGCTTCTCAAACAGGCTTTAAATGCCCTATATGCCACAATGCGAGTCGCCATTACGATTCCCGTATACGGAAATGGCGTCACTTGGATACCTGCCAGTATCAAACGCTCATTCAAGCTAACGTGCCACGAGTACACTGTACTTCACACGGTTATCAAACTCTTCAAGTCCCATGGGCCAGTGGTAGTAGTCGTTACACTGAGCTATTTGAGATGCGTGTACTGGCCTTGCTTGCGATGAGTTCTCTTAATGCCGTCAGTCGATTCTTTAAACTGAGCTGGGGAGCCATCGACAGGATTATGGCGCGTGCTGTTTACCGCGGACTGGCAAAGCGCAAACAGATTAATACAGACTATCTATTAGTTGATGAAACCGCACTTAAAAAGGGGCATGAATATGTCACGTTACTTTCTAATCATGAAGGACAAGTTTTAGCGGTTTCTGAGGGCCGCTCAGCTGCAAGTTTTGATGCCTGCCTAACACAACTGCCTTCAGATGCATTACGTCAAACACAGTCCATCTGTATGGATATGAGCCCTGCTTACATTAAAGCTGCAAGGAAAGCGTTACCAAATGCAGAGAGGAAAATCGCATTTGATCACTTCCATGTAGCCAAGATGCTAACGGAAGCGGTTAACCGGATCCGCAAAGAAGAGTTACTCAGGTTGGCGCCATCAATGCGGCAAGAGGCACATCGAACGCGTTTTTACTGGTTAAAGCGACGAGATAATCTCAGTAAACCCGACCGAGAGAGAGTCAATAGACTCATTCCGGCAATGATGAATACGGCGCTCGCATGGTATTTCAAAGAGCAGGCTAGAAACATCTGGCATGGCAATAGTGTTCGAGGAACAAAGCAACGATGGACAGACTGGATAGCTTTAGTTAAAGCCAGCGGACTAAAACCTTTAATGGCGGTGGCAGATACTATCGAGAGTAAACTCTGGGGCATACTTAATGCCATGCGCTTTGGTCTATCAAATGGTTTGGCAGAAGCAATCAATAGCCAAATTAGACTACTCAGAGTAAAGGCTATGGGGTATCGAAATTCAGAGAGATTTCAACGTGCCATCTTCTTTCACTTTGGTAAGCTGGATATGGGGTTCCACCAATAACAACGAAGAGCCTTTTTTATACAGTATTATTGACGTTCCAGGAAAAATGCCGGGAATTTGCAGCTAAGCTTGCGCGTTATTTCCGTAACATTTTAGAAAATTTCATTAAATTCACAAAGTTAAAAAATACAGTGGGTAGATAATAGGTTTGGAAACCGCGCATGCGCGTTTAGCTGCAAGGGATATTAGGACTAAATTGTATTATATCCAGCTAATACAAACAGATAGCGATGCGCGTTTACACTCCTCCGAGGACTAAAACGCGCATGCGTGCTATACAGCTGTTATAACTAAAAGGAAGTAAAGTGACAAAAGTCGAAGATGTATTTGGTGTAAGCGTAAAGCAAGTTAAAAGCTATATTGTACGTGAACAGGTCGATAACAAATTTACGGAAGCATTGAAGTCTGATAAGCAAATTATTGTTTATGGCTCATCTAAACAAGGAAAAAGCGCACTTGTAAAAAAATACATCGATTACGATGAAAATATTGTTATTAGTTTATCGCCAAAACACACACTAAAGGATATTTATCAAACAATATTACGGAAGTCAGGGGTAACTCTTAGAACTTCATACACAAAAGGCTCTGGTCAATCTAGCACAGTAAAAGGAAAAGCTCGTATTCAAGGAGCTATCGCATTAGTTCTGAAGGGTACTGCAGAAGTAGGCCTAGATAAATCTACTAATCAGTCTTCAACTGAGAACTATGAAGAGATCGAATTTAACTTAGAACTCCCTGATGATGTTGCTGACATCATAAATAGGCATGGTAACAAAAAAGTAGTGATTCTTGAAAATTTTCATTATCTAAGCGAAGAGGTTCAGAAAGATTTTGCGTATGATTTACGAACATTTCAAGAGTTAAAAGTAAGATTTATTATCGTCGGGGTTTGGAAAGAATCGAATAGGCTATCTCAATTTAATGGTGAGCTGCAAGATCGAATAGATGAAATACCAGTAGAGCCTTGGACAGATGATGACTTTCTCAGAATCATTGCTAAAGGTGAGCAAGAACTAAACATTCAATTCGCTACAACGATAAAGCAGTTATGCTTGGATAACTCGTTTTCAAGTGTTGGTGTTTTTCAAGAACTTCTAAGATTAACCTGCATAAACTCTGAAGTGTTCAATAAAGGTGAAAATATCTTTATTGACTCTGAAGACTCTTTCAATAAAGCCCTAGTTGAAAAAACGCATGATTATTCTGAGCGTCACTTAAAGAACCTTGAGGCAATTGCTTCTGGAAATAACACACAGATACAAAAAGACAAACCATTGCCGTTCTTTATGCACTATTACATTGTAACTGATATCTTGGCGCAAGGTTACGATGCAATTAAAAATGGTGGAATGTCTAAGCTTTGTATGATGCATAGTATTAAGCAAAAACACCATCGAGCTAATGACCTCAAAGGGGGGCATTTGACTACTGCTCTTAAGGGGCTTGTAGAACTGCAGTCAAACAAGTCTATTAATCCCCCTGTAATAGCCTATGATGCAACTTCAAAGAAAATCAAAGTAGTTGATTCAACTTTCTATTTTTTCCTCAAAAATGCAGATCTGGATGATGTAATTGACGAAATAACAAATCCAATTGAAGCATTGGAATTAATTTAGTTATAACAAGTGGTTCCAGGTGACGCCTACGCCGCACCTGAACCAAGCGTTGTGCGTAAGGGAGAATGAGTAAATGCCAAATTTACCCGTAATCAATCGGGTCCGGATATCCAATTTGCGGGAACACAAGACATCTTTGATCGGGGTCTTGCTCGGGATTTTATCTTTATCCTTGGCACATTACGCTGGATTTCTAATGAAGGTTCCAGTGCAGATTATAGCGGTAGCAGGAGCTCCGCTTGCCCCTGGCGTGACAGCTACCTTTCTGTTCTATGTGTTTTTCTGTGCGGTTTGCGCGAGGGTCATGGCTTCGATGTTTCAGCTCGCCTTTCTACCGTTCATGGCAGCGATGGATAGACTCGATCGCGGGCTATTCCGGCGGATGAGCTGGTCCAATCAGCGCCACTTTGTGAAATCCCACACTCAAACCATAAGATGGGAAAGCTATTATTGGCTGGCTCTTCAATCAGTGCTCTTCCTTCTCCTTATGTTAGCTATTTATGTGAAATTCGATATGGGTTGGTTTAGCGGGGCAGCATTAGCTTCCTCCCTGCTGCTTGTTCTCCTGACCGGGCTTGTTCGTTCTGGTTTTTTTCTTCAGCCAAAAGTCAACGTTTTCATTCGGAAGATAAAAAGCCGGCCAGCGCGCGCCAGACTTGCCGCATCTGCAACACTGGTAACAGCGACTGGAGCTTCAATTGTTGTCTCGTTTATTTTAGGGGTAATGCGCGCGGATCTCTTGCGGAATCAAAGCCCGCAATTAGTAATCACGGAGAATTTCTCAGCTATGGCAGCGGTGATGGCGAGCTCAGAGAGCGAACTTCTGATTTTCCAAAAGAAAGGGTTAGATTCTCGATATGTATACTTTGCATCAAATCTCATTACCACCATAGAGCCTAAAGATGTGTTTGAACCCATAGGATCTCAGGGGAAATAGTATGAACAACAAAAATATAAAAATATGGACACCCAGCGTTAATGGCGCGGTAGTTAGCCTCCGACTATGCTTTGTTTAAGCATTTAACAAGGAGGTTATTATGCCGCGCCCTCGCCGAACTCAAATCAGCCTTGAAGATACACCTTACTACCACTGTTGCAGCCGCGTGGTACAGCGTGCCTTCTTGTGTGGTGATGATGCCTACTCGGGCAAGAATTATGACCACCGCCGTGGTTGGGTGGAATCGTTATTGTTTGAACTGGAAGCTGTTTTTGCCATTGATGTGGCGGTGCGAACAATATGGACACCCACTATTAGTAGAGCAGAGACTCTAGCACCCAGACTCCTAAAAGACTGATGTTTCCACGAAGAGAACATCAGTCTTTCGTCTCTTTATTAGGCCATTCGGCTATAGACGTTAGTGCAAGAACTATGGCTCTCTTGGATTTAATAGCAACGCATCAAGATCAGACGGACGTTATGTGGAATTAAGAATCATGGATCAGGATTTCGATATAGAGATAGTGGCAGTAATGGGTCTGGAATGCTTGAAAAAGCATCTCAGTAAGTGTCCTATAGAGTTAGAACTTGTAGAGGCTCTCTCAAACACATTTGTACTAAAGCAAAACAAAGTATCTGAAATTGCAGGTTTTACGTTTGAATCTCAGGAAAATGATGTATACACATTTTCAATGTTTACATCTCATAAATCCCCGATCCCGGCCAGAAAAGTCGTTTCACAATTTTCAGAGTTTTTAAGAGCTGCTAAATTGCCCCATAAAATAACCAATCTACAGTATGAAGTTGATTTTTATGAAGAATGGATAAATTATAATTGGCAGCCATAAGCATAACATGCAAAGGCAGCATCGGACTTTGGCGAGCCAGGTCGACGGCTGACCTTGCAACTATTTCGAAGAGAGCGGCGTGAGGTTTAACCACATGACCATGTTTTCCGGGACCTGCCTCATAAGCGGGCTTGTCAGAAAGCCAGGCCACATCAGTGGTCTCCTTGTGTACATCCAACCCGATAAAAAGTGTGTTTACTTTAGACATGTCGGCCCTCTGTAATTGTTTGCCAGGTCTTTCAATAAAGGCAACAAACAGTGGCTCTTGTTTAACTATATTTAACTAATCCACGCAAAAACGTGGAGGCCTACAACGGCATAGAGAATCATTATGTCTAAATACCTAAAGTAGTCAGTTATGGAATTCAAAGAAGAATTAAAGTCAAAGTCACCACCTAGAATTAAGAAAGCTGCCCAAAAGATAGCCAAGAGTAAATTTGGCGGTTATGAACAACTATTGCTGGATGCTTTAAAGTGTTTGGTAGAGAGGCCAAATTCCTGGCAAGCACAATCTGAAGTGATAAGAGCTCTTGGCTTCGTTGGTTCTAGTTTATCTCTTGAATACCTAAGAGAACTTGAAAGCAAGAGTCATGATGCAACAGTTCTTTACAAGGATATAGGTTTTGCAATTTGCATGATTAATGATGTGAGCAATGATTCATTCTTATACATTTTGAGCATTCTCGATACAGAGAATGACCTTTTGCTTTCAGGGGCATGTGCTGCAATTTTAACGTCGGGCATGGTACCAGATAAAAAGACGATCAATATGCTATTAAGCTCCGTCATTAAAAGAGATTCGGATGAAGGTAAAGTAATAACACCTAGATGTTACATTGCTGCAGCTTGCTACAATTGGCCTCAGGCTTTAACTAAAGGTTTTCTTTTAGCATGTACTGAATCGAAATGGGGCGGACTCATAGAAATCGCAGAAAGCTCGCTAGCAGGTAAAAAGACAAAGTATGTACTCGTGTAAGTTGTACTAGCTCAGACCTGAGCTGACAGTTACCCGATTTTTGGGTGCCGTTGTCAGATTAGATTTGGGTTAAATGCTTTTCTGCTTTTCTGCCCTAATCCGTTTTCCATCAATTAATGTTGCCATCGGTGTGCGGCCGCAGCACATTTTGCCTTGATGGGTGCGTTCATTGTTATACAGCGCCAACCATTCGTCCAAGTCTTTTTGCAGTTCCTCCAGTGTGCCGTACAGCTTTTTGCGGAACGCGACCTGATAGAACTCATTCATGATGGTCTTGTGGAATTAGGGACACAAATAGCCTTTACATACAATCAACCACGCAACTTCGCGCTTTGGTGTGCCAATCAGCCTATGGACAATCTGGATTCGTGTGTGGAGTCGTTAGATAAGGCGCTGGAACAGATCAACAACACCAAACAACTGTTACTTGCTGCACATGTGATAACTCAAAGATTTCGGAAGTAACGCGCATTGAGCTGGGTCAAGGCTCGTACATAGACCTTCCAGGTACCTTATATATCAATGACTTCCTCATCCCCAATTTTTACTTCCACATGGTTACGGCCTACGATATTCTTCGCCATAAAGGTCTGGACATAGGCAAACCGGACTGCATCTTGCATCCTTGGTGAAGCAGGCATGAAGCCCGATTGTTCATGTAAGCCAATACAACTTAATTAAGACATCAAAAGAAATGGATATGGAATACAGCAGAGAAAATATTGAGCAACTGCTAGAAGGAAAACTGCAGGAAGCGGTAGAAAATTTTGGTAAAAAAGAGCTAAGGATCATTGATGTAGGCGTGTTTCCCTGGCACTCGGAGATTAGCGTATCCTTTCTCTTCAGCGAAGATTCGGCAGAGGAAGATGATATCGCAGCATGGCCCTATTTTGATTACTCCAAGATATTTGCAGGAGATTGGGAGCAAGCCAGAGAATTAGCCAAGAAAATGAATGAAATGTGGGCTATCAATAATGATCCAATCCCATTCTTCTCGGATTTCGGTTCTGCATTAACATCTGACCGAATATCGAGCGTTATAAAACGGTTTAATTTGGCACCGGACTTCAGGATACAAGTACTGAACCCTGATGATCCTAATAGTAAGAACTTCTGCACCTAGTGAGTCGCCGCAACCTTCTGCCAAAGCGGCAACTGCAATTTAGGCCTATCTCTATAAACAGAGTGCCACGAGGACTTGTTCGCACCTTCCTTAGGTATACAGGCCACTTGTGAATGTTTGCCAGTATTTTACGGTAAAACTCGGCAAGCATGAGGCTGTCGATTAATCGAATACACTCGAAAACACTAGGCTTGATACCCACAGGGAATCATTAAGTCAGGACGGATAAATAAGTGAACGAAGCAGTAATACTGAAATTAAGGACACTCATGGCATGCATCAGGGAGAAGAGAACCGCTGATGCAATCGACTTTCTATCAATGAACACTGAGCTGGTGCAGTTACAAACGCCATTGGGCAGCTTTCTTCATATTGCGGCTGATAATGACAACTTGGAATTGTGCCAGGCTCTAGTCAAGCTGGGAGCCGATATAGATAGCAGAGACAATATCAGTGGTAGCAGCCCAATCCATAGGGCTGCTTCGAATGGCAACGAAGATATTTTGAACTACTTCATCGGTCTTGGCGCAAGGCTCGATACTTCTGAGCCGGACCGTAATCCCCTTTTTACCGCAATTCACTATGGCCACTTCCATATTGTGAAGCGGTTGGTTGAGGCGGGTATAGATACCAGCATCCGTTATACCGGCCAGACGATGAAGGAAATGGGAGCCCTTGAGTTTGCCCATGAATGGGGCCGCACTGAGATTGCAGATTACATCAAGCTCATCAGCTAACCTCCCCCTTCAACTTTGCTGTTAGCACATTCTTCAGCGCCGAAAAGGTTTCCATAATTCGGGCTCCGGCATCTTGTGCCCCTCTTCTTCGTAGTCCAAGAAAGCCACAAAGCACAGCCGACTCGACTACACTCAAAGCTGAACTCAAAGCGGCTCAAGATCCGCTGGCCGGCGATCTTCGCAGCCGAATTGTCAGCCCCTCAGTCTCAGGAGAACCTATCTATGAACTCCCCCTTTACTACCCATGGAGCCTTAAGTTGGCACGAACTGACCGCCAATGATTCTGAGCTGGCGATGCGGTTTTATGGTGATATTTTTGGATGGAGCTTCAAGACGATGCAGTTGCCACAAGGCCCCTATCACATCATAGAAAATGACGGTATCAGCATAGGTGGCATCACGGACAGCCCGGCGCCGGCTATGCCAAGTAACTGGACCGGCTACATTACCGTTAAAGATGTCGACGCCGTCGCCATTAAGGCCAAAGCACTGGGGGGCGATGTACTCTACGGCCCTGAGGACATTCCCCAGGTCGGCCGCTTTTGTTGGATAAAAGACCCCTGCGGTGCCATTATCGCCGCCATCACCTACAGCAGCCCAACCAAAGGATAAAGACGGGCAAAGGCAATAGCCTTGCCAGGATTCAGGTTTGCTGAGCTGATACTGAGCATTCAAGGTCTTTACAACCTTGGTTATTGCCCTCTTGTGAATGCAATGTTCAGCGAAAAGCGCTCTTGATCATTGCAACATGAGTTAGGGAAGGTGCGAACAAGTCCCATGCGTGCTCTGCGTCGGCTTACAGGCCTGGATGCAAGGCGTGGTTCGCAGCAAATGGCCTTAGTCCTTTGCAAGAAGTACAACACAGCAGGCAGGTCTGTAAGCCACGCCCTTCGGGGCTCTCACAGCAACTGGCTCTCTGCGTTATCCGACTTCGACAGGCCCCGGCATGCCTTCAGTCAGATGCCTTGAATGCCAATTGCTGTGTAAGCCACTCTCTACAAAAGAGAAGGCCGCGAGGACTTATTCACACCTTCCTTAGCTAAGTTTTCTTTTTGTATCATGCATGTATCGAGCAAGATAACAAAAATCATAGGTTCAGAAGTGACTTACAAAGCATACCGAATACGCGTTAGAATAACGCCAAATTTTTGCCGCAAACCTGCTTCAAGGGATCTCACACCGCTATGCCCAATGTGCTGACTCAGCTCTTTTCACGCTTTCGCCGGGCGCCGCTCGCCATCAAAACAGGCATCTATCTGCTCCTCGGGTATGGCCTCTACGCCCTGTTGCTTGGTGGGCTCGCCCCCTGGGTGATAAAGTCGCAAGCCCCAAAGCAACTGCAACAACTGCTCGGCCGTCAGGCGAGCCTGAACGATATCAGCATTAACCCGTTCCTTCTCAGAGTCCGCCTGGATAACTTCGCCCTGCAGGAGAGCGACCCACAGCAAGTCTTTGCATCTTTCAGCCAGCTTGAGTTGGAGCTGGCATTTTGGCGCTCGCTGACCCAAGGGGCCATCGCCATAGATCATATCTACCTCTTTGATCCGCAAGTGAATGTGCAAAGGCTGGCGTCAGAGAATGGCCAAGCTCAATTCAACTTCAGCGATATGCTTGCCCACCTTGAAGCCAAGCAAACACCGCAAGCCGAGGCTACAGAAGACACCTCTGAACCGCCCAGAGTCATTGCCCGGGATATCCGGGTGACAGAGGGTAAGTTCGCTTATATGGATAAGGTCGCCAATACAGAGCTCCGTTACGACGAGCTTAATTTCAGCCTGCAAGCTTTGGATACCAAGGCTTATAACCTCAGCTTGCCGGAAGACGAGAACGAACCGGTACTGGCGAAAGATGCCAACCGCTATGCCCTGTCGTTGACCGGCAGCGATAACGGACAATTGCAGACTCAGGGACAGTTTCAGCTGCAGCCTCTCGAAGTCAGCGGTGAGCTGCAACTGGCCAAAGTTTCCCTGCTACCCTTCTGGCCGTTTGCCGATGGGCTTATTGCCGCTAAGCTCAGTGACGGTGAACTCAGCTTCCAAAGCCAGTACCAGTTGAAACAGCAACAAGACCAACTGCATTACAGTACTCACAAGGGCCGGTTTATTCTGGAAAATCTGCTCTTCTCCGACCAACAGCAAGCCAGAGTCAAGTTGCCGCTGTTGGCACTGGATAACATTCGGGTGGACGGCGACAACCAGAATGTTGATATCGACGAACTGGCGCTGCAAGGCCTGTGGGCCGATGTCCGCCTGGATAAGCAAGGCCTGGATCTGCAACAGCTCTTTATGCCCGCCACAAATGCCAAGGCTCAAGTGGAACCAACGGTAGCCCAACTAGAGGCGGCAGATGAAACCGAGGCGCTAAATAAGGCCACAGCGAAAGAAAAAGCCACAGCGAAAGAAAAAGCTACAGTGCAAGATAAGGCTACAGCGCAAGAAAAAGCCACAGCGCATACAGCCGCAGAGCCAAACAAAGCCCAGGAGCAAGACAAACAGTGGCTGCTGACTATTGGCAAAATCAGTCTCAAACAGGCCGATCTCAACCTGTTTGAGCAGCAGCAAAGCAATGGTGTGCACTGGCGTGTCTATCCATTGGATATCACCACAGGTCCAGTGCGTTCAGATCTCGAAGGAAGCATAGACTACCAGTTGCAACTGGCACGGGGTTCTGATGCCCAAACCCAGCCGGAAACCAGCCAAGGCCAGTTCAGCTCCACCGGCGCAATAGATGCCAAGGCATTCACTGTCAATGGCGAGCTGACGCTGACTGAGCTGGAGCTGCAGCAGTTCCAGCCCTATCTGACGCCCTATCTCAATATGCAGCTTGAAAGCGGCAAGTTGAGCACTCAGGGCAAGTTCACTGCCAACGCCGAGGGTAAGGCCCATTTTCAGGGACAGGCCGGAATTGGCAAACTGTTTATCAAGGATGGATTGGCATTTGAGCCTCTGCTGAAATGGCAGAATATGGCGATAGATGCGATGAGCTTTGATTCCGAAGCAAACAGCCTGAAAATCAGCAATATATTGCTGGAACAGCCATACGCCAAAGTGATGATCACCGAAGATCAGCGCACTAATATCGGCGAGCTGATCCGCGCCGAACCACCTGGTGATAACTCAGCGGCTCAGTCACAGACAAAACAAAGCCAGGCAGAAGCGCCGCAGCAAACGGCTGCCAAGGCCTCGGCAGATAAGGCATTTAAACTGGATATCGGCAGCATTGCCATCAAAAACGGCTCGGCCTATTTTGCCGATAACTCCCTCACCCCTAACTTTGCTTCCGGTATCGAGGCGCTGGAAGGCAAGATAAGCCACCTGTCTTCTACCCCGGGAACCAAGGCCAGTGTCGATATCAAGGGCAAGATAGACAAGTATGCTCCAGTCACCCTAAGGGGTGAAGTGAACCCGCTGCTGGAAAAACCCTATCTGGATCTGGATTTGGTATTCAAGAGTGTCGAGCTGACCTCGGTGAATCCCTATTCGGGCACTTATGCCGGTTACTACATAGACAAAGGCCAGCTGTCTTTGGCGCTCAACTATCAACTGGAAGACAACCAGCTGAAGGGAGACAATCATCTGGTAATAGATCAGCTTAAACTGGGTAAACCCAGTGATTCCGAGCTGTCCACCAGTTTGCCGATTACCTTGGCTATCGCCCTCTTGCAGGACAGACATGGGGTGATAGATCTTGGCTTACAGGTTTCAGGAGATCTCGACAGCCCAAGTTTCAGCTTTGGCAGCATAGTGATGACCGCCATCACCAATGTCATCACCAAAGCGGTCACTGCCCCCTTCTCTTTACTGGCCGGTCTGGTTGGCAGTGATGAAGAGCTGAACCTGGTTGCTTTCCAACCCGGTATAGCCACGCTGGACGCTGACGCCGAAGATAAGCTGAGCAAGCTGGCCAAGGCGCTGGATGACAGGCCCAAGCTGCAATTGAGCATTGAAGGCAGCGTGGCGCTGCGGGAAGACAGTGAGGCGCTGGCAGAGCAAAAACTGCAGCGGCAACTGCTCAAGGCCAGCAAGCTTACAGCCCTACCGGACGAGCTGAGCGCCAGTCGATTCCCTACCCAGGGTAAGCTGGCAGATACCCTGGTAGAGCTGTTTGAACAGCAGCTCAAACTGGACGCCGATGCGGAAAAAGACAAAGTGAAGCAAAGGCTTGCCGAAAAGGCCGACGGTGAAAAAGTTGATGAAGATACCCTGCTCACCGTCTGGCATATGGGCCTTTACAACCAACTGCTCAGCGCTCAGGAGATCAGCAATAACGAGCTGGCCAATCTGGCTCAGGCCAGGGCCCAGGCCATCAAGGCCTTCCTGGTGGACAGTGCCGCCGTCGCGCCGGAAAGAGTCTTCCTGCTCGACAGCAAGACAGAGATGAAACAGGATGCATCTCAGGCGATTCTGTCACTGAATGCCGATTAAAACCTATTGAAATCACCTATGAAAGGCTCCTATGGGAGCCTTTTTCATATTCATGACGGATTATTGAACTGCTAAAGTGTTGCAGGGCTGTTATTATCGCCGGCAATCAATTCGGCCAAAACCAATAACCACAAATGCCAATAAGTCTGCAACAGATAACCCGAGACAATTTTGAAATCGTAGGCCCCCAAGCCGAAGCAACGCGATCTGCTGGCTGATAACATACTTTCCATCGCCGAAGCCCAGTTTTTTCCTTTCTATGTGCCCAAGGCGATTTACCTGGACGACACTCCGGTAGGCTTTTTGATGTATGAATCGCTTGCTGAAGAAGGCAAACCCAACGATTACAACATATTCAGCTTCATGGTAGCCCAAGGGTATCAGCAAAAAGGCATAGGCAGCCGCGCGATGGCTCTGGTACTCGAGGAGATCCGCGCCCAGGAAAATGCGCAGCGGGTGCATATCTGCTATGCAGATGAAAACCAAACAGCAAGAGAGTTTTACGCCGGTTTCGGCTTTGTTGAGCAAGGGCCGGATCCGGAGGATGAAGATGAAATCATCGCTACCCTTGAACTCCAAGTCCGGGCTTGAGTTTCACCACCACTGAGTTAAACTGCCTGCCGTTTCAAGCTTATATAGAGGATGCTTATGTTTGTTATTCGTTGGATCCTGGGGCGGATTATTTTGCTGCTCAACTTTGTTTTTTCACCCAAGGGCCTTAAGCGGCAACCCGAGCAGCAGGCGGATATCGATGAACAATGTCGTAGCCTCAGCCTGTATCAGTATCCGGCCTGCCCTTTCTGCGTCAAGGTAAGACGAGCCATGAAACGCCAGAGCCTGAATATCACCACCCTGGATGCCAAGCAGGAGCCACACAAGAGTGCCCTGCAAAACGGGGGCGGCACCATGAAAGTTCCCTGTTTGAAAATAGAACAAGCCGGTGAAGTGACCTGGATGTATGAATCCAACGACATCATCAGCTATCTCAATCAGCGTTTCGGTTGATCAATCCCTTGCCTGCCGTGCCAATACGGCAGGCACAGCTTGTTCCAAGCTTTATTCCTGTGTATCGTCCCAACAGTAATTATTAATCAGGGACAGAGTAAATGGCAGCAGAGCAAAACTCACGCAACATAGAGTCAGTCTTGGCTCATCAAGAACAGACAATCCCTACGGAACTGGCCTCAGGAATGACGCCTCCACCGCCCGTAGCAGAAGCAGCAAGCAATGAATCCAGCTATCCCATCTATGTCGGTTTTTGGGAGCGACTGGCGGCAACCCTGCTGGACTCACTCATGTTGATGTGCATCACAGTGCCACTGACTCTGCTAGTCTTTGGCATTGATGCCATATTGGAGAACGATACCTTAATCTTGGGCCCGCTCGATGTTGTGATCAACTACCTGTTGCCTTTCATCTTGATCATCTTGTTCTGGCATTATAAGTCGGCGACTCCGGGCAAGATGGTGCTAAGAGCCGTCATTGTTGATGCCGACACTTTGCAAAAGCCATCGACCGCCAGCCTGATAGTGCGCTATTTAGGCTATATCCCCTCTACTCTGGTATTCGGCCTTGGCTATCTCTGGGTGGCCTTCGATCCCCGGAAACAAAGCTGGCATGACAAACTCGCCGGCACCCTGGTGATCCGCGCCCCCAAAGACTAAAGTCGCACCTGTCAGTGACGCCAGAGATAGACCCGGTCCGAGTAGTCGTAGAGCCACTCGGGCCGGTAAACCACCAATAGAGTCACTGCCATACCGTTGAGTAAAGCCTCCGGGAACCCAAGCAGCGGAATAAGCAGCAGATAGTTATCCACCAGGTAAGCGGCACTGTAATCCGTGCTGGCCCAGAGATAAGTTGACCAAGCGAGAATATGGCTGACGACAGATAGCCCGGCATTGAGAAAACCTGCCACAAAAATGAACACAAACAAATGTTTGGGTAATTTATGATAACTCAAGCTGTGTACTGCCAATGCCAATAAAAGCGGCAGGCAGACAGCAAACAACATCATGGGGCCCAGCATCCAGGGCTGGTGATAGACAAACAGGCAAAAGAAGCTTACAGGTAGCAGCATCAATACGGACGCCAAGCGCCAGCCGAACATCAGCATCAGGGTTACCAGGGCCAAAAAATGAGCGTGGATCCCCTCGGTAACACTGGCATTGAGCAGCCAAAGGCCATTAATGGCCAAGGTACTGAGCAGCGCCCGCCACTGCAAGCTCTTGTCCGCCAGCAGTTGTTGCCAGTCCCGTTTGGGCCAGATCCAGGCAAACCAGCCAACGAGCAGAACCAAATAGAGGATATCCGTCAGCCCAGGTTGCCATTGCACCTTATCGAAAAGATGTTGAAGATACTCGAACATAACCTACCATCCGGTTATCAAACAAAGGCGGTAGAGGTCGATGCTGCGCTGACTTATCACGCCGTTAATGCAATTGTGCTTATTCTGCAGTAAGTTAACGATAATTTGTATCTCCAAAAAAATAATAAGGATAATCACCCCAGCTTATGCGTGCGCTTTTTCTGTTATTACTGCCACTGCTGCTTTGTAGTTGCAGCTCAAAACCCAGCATAGATCCGGCCGATTTTGCCGGTGCCATCAAAGACAGTTTCCAGACGGATATCAAGGCCGATGGCTTGAAGCTCTTTACCTATACGGCGCGGCTGATAACGCCCGATTCTGGCGGCAGTTACAGCATAAGTGTCCAGACACCGCGTACGGCAAAGGAGATGCGCCAACAACTGGCGATCAGAGAAGCCAGGCAAGCCGTATTTGAACAGCAACTGCAGCTTGGGCTCGATAATACCCTCAAAATGAATCAATATTGCCGTGAAGGTTTTTATGAACTCAGTCGTCTGCTGCAATCCGACAGAGGAGAGATCCGCGGTGAATGTCGGGATGGCGCCAGTGAGATGGACAGGAGTCGCTTCGGCAACAAGTAATTTTTTTGAAAATAAGCCTCAAATTTGCTAGTTTTGCCGCAGTTTCCCGCTTCAGGTGTATTTGAGATGGAACCCACAGGAATTATTCAGGAGATAGAAGAGCCGGTTAACCGCAGCAAGGTTAATCGTCAGTTGTTGTTGGCCACCAGTCTGTCGGCCGTGGTCGCCATGGCGTTATTGCTGTTTGGCGATCAATATGCGCACCTGTGGCAGGATGAAAGCGCACTGCAACTCAGCCTGTTCCGCCCCGGTTTTTTGTTGCTGATAGTCTCGGGGTTGATAGTGATCCCCACCAGCGTGGTAGAACTTATCAAGGCTGCCAAAACGCCGGATAGGCCACTGATGTTGGATATGGCCCTGCTCAGTATTGGGGTCGCGGTTTCCATGAGCTATATCGGTGTCTTCATGACCCTGTTCCTGTAAGTAGGCTCCAGTCATCGCGGTATTCAAACACCGACACTGAGACAGGTTGAGCTTGTTGCCCGGCCGCCGGCAGGCTAAAATGCCTGCCCTTTGCCCATCCAAGTGGGAAGTACCAGGAAATTTAGCATGAACAAGCGACAAAAACTGACCAAAAAACTGGCCAAGCGTGCCAAAGCCCGGGAAAACAAGAAAGAGATCCCCAACTCAGGCCCCGCCAAACAGGGTTACATCTCCAAGGCCGAGCGCGCCAAAATCGCTGCCGCCGAGCAGGCAGAAAACAATGCAGTTGAGCAGCCAGATAACGGCGCTACTGAAAGCGCTGCGGCCGCAACTTGCCAATCTGACACCCAATAAAACGTTTCCAGGTCCCCTCTTTAAACGCATGAGCCGTTCCTGGCATTAAGACCTCTCCCGCTGGGGCGAGGTAGCCTGGGCACTGGCTATCGGCTCCAGCTCTTCGGTCATCTGCCCCATCTGGGTACAGGAAGACGACAATGGACTGCTGGAGGCCATGGAGAGTTCCTCCTCATCAAGCCCGTCGGCCTCAAGACCTTGCTGGCGGCCATTCGCGGCCACTCTGGCAACCAAGCGGTAGGCGGTGATCACCGCCAATACACCAAAGAGCACTGACCCCAGTGCCTGACCAATTAGGACTCCATATACCCCACTGAGCTCGGCTCCCAGATAAACAAATGGCAGCGTCCCGATAGTGGCCTTGCCCACATTGAAGGCGGTCGAATACTTGGCTTTACCCAGATTGTTGAACGAGGCGTTGGCCACAAACAGTGCGCCGTTGAACAGGAAAAACAGCGCCATATACTGGCAGAAGAAACGTACCAGCTCGGCAGAATCCCCGCGCATGTCGAATGCCAATACCAAAGGCTCGCGCAGCAACCACAGCAGCAGCGACATACCAAGCACATAGGCGATACAGAATTGCAGCGCCCTTGTCAGGCATTCGCTGAGCCTGTCATAGGCCCTGGCGCCATAATTCTGCCCTATGATGGGCCCTATGGCGCCGGAAAGCGCAAAGATCATTCCAAAGGCCACAGGGGTCAAACGCCCAACGACGGCCCAGCCGGCAACGAAGCTGTCACCAAAGTCGGCAATCGCCCGGGTCACTACCGCATTGCCTATAGGGGTGGCCACATTGGTCAGCATGGCCGGCCCTGCGATGGCAAAAATGGCGCGCAGATCGCCGCGAAAGCTCGCAAGTTCGAAACGGCTCCAAAGGCCGTGTTTGATAAACACACCTCTTGCCGCGATCAGCAGCACACTGAGGCGCGCCAATACCGATGCGGTAGCCGCGCCTTCTATGCCCATGGCAAACAGGAAAATAAAAATGGGGTCAAATACGGCATTGACCGCGCCGCCCGCCAGGGTCGATAGCATGGAGAGCCGGGCATCACCCACGGCGCGCAGGGCGCTGCCAAGCGCCATCGCCAAACAGATGACCGGCAAGGAAGGCACCAGAATATACAGATAATCGGCGGCCAGCTCGGCGGTATGTCCCCTGGCACCCACCAGCGCCAGCAGTTCAGGGATAAGAGCCGTCACCACTATCGCCATCAGACTGGATACCAGCAGAGTTACCATGGCGGCATTCAGCAGCAAGCGCTTGGCCCCTTCTGTGTCTCTGGCGCCTACGGCGCGGGACACCAGTGCCCCCAGCGCAATCGACAGGCCGATACCTATGGAAGTGGTAAAGAAAGAGATGGTACCTGCATAGCCCACGGCGGCCGCCAACTCCAGCTCTCCCAGCATGCTGAGGAAGAAAATATCCAGCAGGTCCACCACAAACAGTGCCGAGATCCCAACGGCCGCGGTAGAGCTCATCACCAGAATGTGACGCAGTATATTGCCCTCAACAAACTTAGCCTGAGTGATGGCCTGAGTGCCTGTTTGAGTGACTGTCTTAGCAGATGATTGGTTGTTTGACACCCTAGTCCTTGTTTTCTTCCGGAGGTGGCTCCAGTTCACTGCCACAACGGTTACAGTAGATAGCATGGTGATCATGCCCGGTTTTCAAGCAGTTGGCGCAGCGGCGCAGATCACGGTTACGGCCCATCTCCTGGGAGATTTCGGCGGTGAGGATCCCTGTGGGGATGGCGATTATCGAGTAACCCAAGAGCATGGTAAACGCCGCTATCGCCTGGCCGAGTTCTGTCTTGGGAGTGATATCACCGTACCCTACTGTGGTAATGGTCACTATGGTCCAATAGACAGACTTGGGGATCGAGCTGAAGCCGTTGTCCGGGCCTTCGACCACATACATGATGGCGCTGAGCACCATAATGATAAGACTCACAGAGAAAAAGAAGATAAACACCTTGCGACTCGACTGCAGCATCGCCTTGAGCAGGAGGTTCCCTTCACTCAAGTATCTGAGCAGCTTGAGTACCCGAAAAATTCTGAACAGCCGCAGAATACGGATCACCAGGGTAAAATTGGCCCCGGGGAAGAACAGCGCCAGATAACTGGGCAGGATACTGAGCAGATCCACTACACCGTAAAAACTGCGGGCATAACTCAAGCGATTGCTGGAACAATAGAGCCGCAGCAGATATTCCAGAGTGAACACCAAGGTAAAGGCCCATTCCAGTGCCAGGATGATATGTCCGAAACGGGCATGGACGTCGGCCACTGTATCGAGAAAAACCAGGGCAACACTGAGAATAATGCAGATGATCAAACTGATATCAAACCAGCGGCCGGCGGGCGTTTCTGTACCAAAGATGATGATCCTGAGCTTACGCTTGAGTTCCGGCTCCGGCGGCGTATCTGTCATCTTATGTTGATTCATGCGCTAAGTTTTCCTTACTTTCCAACCAAACGGCACCTCAATCTTTACCCTTTCGAGTCTCACGCATGCGAGTTCGTGGCGCCGCGCCCAAAAGGCAGGGGCGTAAGTCTGCCACGCATTGGCGTGAGTGCCAAATATTCTCTGGCTGACGCTCTGCGACTCTCGGCAACAATCTTGTTCAAGGGCTTCAAGAGGGCCCCCTTTTTCAGTTATTATCCCGTCAAAATAACCATAATCAGAGCCAAGTGGTCATGGGCCCATCGTTTCGTCATATAGTTTATGCAATATTTCTGCTGGCGTTTGCCCAGTTGTACAGCCCCTTTGCCTCGGCACAGGTGGATTTGGTGCTGGTCAACAAGTCAGATTCACGTCTTAGCCTGATTAAGGCCGGTAAGGTCATCAAGGAATATCGCATCGCCATGGGGGATATGCCCAAGGGCCACAAATATCAGGAAGGCGATCAACGTACCCCAGAGGGCCGCTATCTGCTGGACTACAAAAAGGCCGACAGCGCCTTTTACCGCGCGATTCACATCTCCTACCCCAATGACGAGGACAGACTCAGGGCCAAGGCGCTTGGGGTCAGCCCGGGCGGCCAAATCATGATCCACGGCCAAAATCCCCGCTCTGGGTTAACTCCGGAAGAGGCGCAGCAGTTTAATTGGACCAACGGCTGTATCGCCCTCACCAATAAAGAGATGGATGAACTCTGGCAGTTGATTGAGCCGGGCACACCAATAGAAATTTGGCCCTGAAACAGGAATCAGATATGCAAAACCTTCAATCTCTGTCGCAATTGCTGGCAGACTGGCAAGCCTTTGCCGACAAAATCATGCCTCTGATTGAGCGCCTGGGACTCGAGCGTTTAAGCGAGTGCGATCACGTCGCGCTGCGGGTCAACTCTGTCGCCGCGGCAGAAAAGCTCAAGGCCGAGTTTGCCCAAGGTGGAGAAATTATCTCGGAAAACATCATCAACGGCCGCCCTATCCTGATCATACGGCTGCAGCAGCCACTGCAACTGGGTCAATGGCAAATTCCCTGTGTCGAGCTGCCCTTCCCCGGCGATAAACACTATCCCGAAGAGGGATGGGAACATCTGGAGCTGGTTTTGCCTGGTGGCGCCCAAAGCTGCGATGAACTGGCTGAGCAACTGCGTACTCTTTGCCCCCGGACCCAAGCCACACTCGATGGCGACACGGATATTAAACTCAAGGCCAGCAGCCCCAAAGGCGAAGCCGAACGCCTGGCCAACCCGACGTTGGCGTTCAAGGCCGGCGGTGTCTGCGTCAAGGTGCACCCTCACAGCATTCAGGCCATCATCGCCAGTGAGCAGTAAGCGGCTCTGATGCCGCTTTACCCTTGAACGACCCGGTTGCGCCCTTCGGCCTTGGCAACATAAAGAAAATGATCGGCTTTATCCTGCAGATCTTTACCCGAGCGGCAACCAGCGGGGCCGGACACCAGGCCGACGCTGATACTGAGGCGGATAGGTTGGCCGCTCTCATCATGGAAATCTTCATCGGCCACTCTGGCCCGCAGCCGCTCCATCAGATTAACAGCCTGAGCCGGCGCGCAGTTTGGCAGCAAGATAGCAAACTCCTCACCACCAATTCTGCCAATGGCATCCGATTGGCGACACTGGGCCTGCATCAAGCCGGCCAGTTGCTTCAATACTTTGTCGCCGGTGGCATGACCAAAGCTGTCGTTGATTAACTTGAAATGATCCAGATCCAAAAGCGCCAGGCTGTAGTCTTCACGATTGAGCCTGGCCTGCTTATCCACCAGCTCCAATTGCGGCTCGAATCCACGGCGATTGAGTAACCCTGTCAGCGGATCGCGAAAGGCCACCTGTTGCCAGGCTTCCCTGTGCTGCTCGGATAGGCGCAACTGGCGATTTTGCAGGGCAATCCCCAGTAAGACCAGCGCATTGGCAAAACAAAACGCCGCCAGTTCAGCCGTTTCTGCCGAATACAATCCGGCATCGAAGGGCCCCAGCCCCTTGGCGCTGCCACAGATAACGACAATGAAGGCACTACTGCTGAGGCTGCAAGTCAACAGGAAACTGCCCTCGAATGCCTGCATCACCAACACAGGCAACAGCAGATACAAGACCCAGGGTTGATTGCCAAATGCCAGAGTGAAAATAAGTACTAAAGCCAGGATCGACAGCAAAGATGCCCGAATTTGCCGTTGGCTGATAAAAAACCGCTCAGACCACCCCAGATACACCTGATAAACCAAGACTATCCCCAGGGCGTCAGCCAAAAACAGCATCACCGCCATGGTTGGCCAGTAACTCTTGTCGATATAACCGCCCCAAACAAGATTTGCCGCCAGCAGGATACTGGACAACGCCACAGGAATAACGCAAGCGTAGATCCCAAAACCCAGTAACTCCCTGGCTCTTTGCAACCCCATGGGCAGGGCCCAACGCAGCATTCTGGCGGCCAAAAGTGGCATCAGGGCATCAATTGCGGCGGAGACCCAGGTGTGCAGCAAGGTTTGGCTCAGATGACCGTTATTGAGCCCGGGAAGATTGGCCAGAAAGGAGGCGACAAACAAAGGGACTATGGCGACGGCGCCAAAACGCAAGCACAGAATAAGCCCTATCCCCGAAGGTAACCATAGAAGGGTTATATTGCTCGGCTGCAATACCAGAGTGGCCATGCCCAGTCGGCCGCTGAGATAACAGACCAAACCTCCGAGCAAAAGCAGCAGCCATTCGTCGCGCCCCCAACGTCTCAAATCAGTCACTTATTCTTCCGGCTATATTCATAGAATGAGTATAGCCAACCCCTTCTAAGCCTGTGGCTGACAAAGAAAAAAACAACGCCGCCTGGGGTTAAGTCCGGCGGCGTATGACATCGAGTGTGAGTCAGTCCAATGAGTCAGTCAAAGTAAAGCGCTACTTTTTCGCGTCACTCTTGGCTTGCTGTAATACCTGACTCATTGGCGGCACTAAAGTGGTAGGATCCAGACGCATCTGATACCAGTTCACCCGCCAATCCAGATGTGGCCCTGTGGCTCGTCCTGTCGCCCCCACTTCGGCCACCGCCTGGCCCTGTTTCACCTCATCGCCCTCTTTGACATAGAGCTTGCTTAAGTGCAAAAAGCTGGAGCTGACGCCATAGCCGTGATCGATAATCATGGTGCCGCCGGAATAGAACATGTCCGGTACCGACAGGCTGACAACGCCATCGGCCGGCGCCACCACCACAGTGCCGGTTTTTGCAGCGACATCCACACCATAATGCGGTGTGCCTGGCTTACCGTTGTAGACCCTTTGGCTGCCATAAACCCCTGAAATTCGCCCGGTCAGCGGCCAGATAAAGTCGTCGGCAAACGCCTGCCGGGTACTGAAATGACTGCGGGCCGTCTTGACCTGGGCGCTGTCTTTGGCGGCGCGCTCCTGGGCCTTGGGATCCGGCTTCATGATTTTCTTGCTGATCCCCTCAACGTACTGAATGCGATAATCCCGTTTGTCGAGTTTGAGGCTACGGCTCTCACTGCTGCCATCCGGGTAACTGAGTGTCAGCGTCTGCTCGAGCGCGGCCTCACGCTCAAAACCAAAGGCAAACCTGCCATCCGGCGTCAAGGTAATGCTCTCGCCATTGAGCTGTACCTCAGTGCCCGGCTCTGTTCTGGCTCTGATCAGGGCCCCCTGTTCAAACTTGCCCTGAAACTGCACCCGTGATGACTCGGGTTTGATGTTGGGCTGAGGCTCAGACTTGGATTCGGCCTGCAGCATAGGACTCACAACCAAAGTGCCCAGCAGCATCAGCGGCAGCGCCTTAAAAGATGGGATTGGCATCTTGCTGTTATTGAACTTCACTCTTGCTCCTCTTTATCTTTACGCCCCATAGACCCCAAGGTGAGGTCTATTTGCGGATGCCTCTAGATTGCTTTTAGGTTGGCGTTATTCTTGGCCCGGCTCAGGCCAGGCAGTATCTATCAGTCGCCCTGATGCTGCGCCGATGCGATGGCGCCCTTACCTATGCCCTCGAAGGCTACCACTTTAAAATGTTTGCCCGGCTCAAAGCCCGCCATGCTGTCGGCCATAAAATGAGCCAGCAATTCGACTGTGGTGTCGTGGGGGATCAAATCACAGCAGTCTCTTGGCATCGCCAGCTGGAAATCACCCTGCGGCGCCTGGTATCTGAAGCCAATATGGCTCTTGTCATCTATCTTGGTTTGGGGTGACAGCTCAAGCTCGCTGACACCAACCACATCTTCTTCACTGCCAAGGTAGATATCTTTCCAACGTTTGGCCCAGTATTCATCCCATTTGGGCGCGGCGATACCATCGGCAAACACATTGACAGGACTGCGGTGACCGTGAGCGATACGCTGGCAGTTACCGTCGTGCTTACGCAAGCCGTGACTGTAATGGTAATAGGGTGTTTCCAGCACCTCGTTGCGAAGTGTAAGGCTGATACCCTTAACATTGTCCGGCAAGGCATCTGTCAGCGCCTTGTGCAAAAACTGGTTCACGCTGTCAAAGTCGATAATCTCGCTGGGGATAAGGGCGAAAGCCTGCGCCGGGCAAGCCAGGTGAATGCTGCCGCGCAGACTATGGAAGTCCATCCACACCTTGTCGCCCTGCTGTTGCCAGCGTACCTGGCTACAGGCGGTGGGCACCAATAAACGGTGATCGGCCACCTCATCTATGGTTTGCTTTATGGTGCGCTTGACCTTGGAAAAGTCGAGCAACATGTTTTGCTCATCCAGGCCACCGTCGAGCAGCACATCGACTATCCAACTTTCGCCTACCATGCCGCGAAACGGGCACAGGTAAGAAAAATCAACCACAGTTAAATCTTTGACAAATAATTGCATTCTCGCTCCCAGGCAGATAAACAGTCCACCCATGTGTTATCGGCCGGCCGATATTGGCACCGATTGAACCGATACCGGCCAGGGTATCGGCACTTGACGTATCTTTCGCAAAAAGTCTGTGATCTTGTCCAAAAGCTCCACAGCTTTTTGCTTGAGTTTCCGGTATTATACGCAAGTCACTGCCAATATTAATAACGCTAATCAGGTATCCTATGAAAACCCTCATCTGCAACGCCCAATTGGTTAATGAAGGAACAATCCGTACTCAGGATCTGCTGATCGACAACGGCCGCATCAGCCAGATTGCCCCCCAGATCACGGCTCCGGCAGGGGCTCAGGTCATAGATGCTCAGGGTAAACACCTGCTGCCGGGGATGATCGACGATCAGGTGCATTTCCGTGAGCCGGGTTTCCCCAATAAGGGCACCATCGCCAGTGAATCCCGCGCCGCCGTGGCCGGGGGTATCACAAGCTTTATGGAAATGCCCAATGTAAACCCGCAAACCACCAATCTGCAGGCGCTGGAAGACAAGTATACCCGCGCGTCTCAAAGTTCATTGGCCAACTTTGCTTTCTATCTCGGCGCCACCAACGATAACCTGGAAGAGATTAAACGTCTCGATCCCAACCAGGCCTGTGGTGTAAAAATCTTTATGGGCGCCTCTACCGGCAATATGTTGGTGGATAACAGTGCCACTCTTGACGGCATCTTCGCCAACTCTCCTGTGGTCATTGCCACTCACTGTGAAGACAGCCCCACCATAGCCGCCAATGAAGCCGCCATGCGTGAAAAATACGGCGATGCCATACCTATGGAGCTGCACGGCGAAATCCGCTCCCGTGAAGCCTGCCTCAAGTCATCTCAACTGGCGACCGAACTGGCCATCCGTCACAAGGCACGCCTGCATGTACTGCATTTAACCACCGCCGACGAACTCTATCTGTTTGAGCCGGCCAAGCAACTGGCACAACTCAAGGGTGCCAACATTACCGCCGAAGTCTGTGTACACCATCTTTCGTTCAACGACAGTGACTACGCCCGCCTCGGCAGCCAGATAAAGTGTAACCCGGCCATCAAGACCCTTGCCGATCAACAGGCACTGATAGATGCCGTCAATCGCGACATCATTGACATTATCGCCACAGATCACGCGCCGCACACCTGGGAAGAGAAGCAAGCCGACAGCTATTTCAAGGCGCCGTCCGGTTTGCCGCTGGTGCAACATGCACTGCTCGGCCTGCTGGATCTGCATGCCAAGGGGCACTTCAGTTTGGAAAAAATCGTCCAAAAGACCAGCCATGCGGTGGCCGAGCGCTTTGAACTCAAAGACAGGGGCTATCTGCGCGAAGGCTATCTGGCGGATCTGGTACTGGTGGATCTCAACAAGCCTTTCGAGGCCACGCTGGAAAACACCCGCTATCACTGCGGTTGGTCGCCCTTTACCGGCCACAAGTTTGCCGCTTCTATCAGTGGTACCTGGGTCAATGGTAACCAACTGTTTGACGGCAGTCGCTTTATCGACAATACCCTGGGCCAACGCCTCACTTTTAGTCGCACTTAATCGCAGTTAATCGCTAAACCAAGGGCTCCGTTGAAGGAGCCCTTTTTACATAGACACAAGTATGCGTGATGCTGGTCAATATCTTGTTTATTTCAAGTCAATGCATAATGAATTCGGTAAACTGAAGCTATGCCAGTTGCTATCTTTTCCGGAATTTAAGGCCTTAACATAGCAACTTCATGATTTTTATTATTTTCTAAGATAATCGAACATGCTGGGCAACCTTATTTTTAAGTAAGGTCACAAGAGCAGGATCCATCCGCTGGTAATTGTCAGGAATATCCAGACACACAAGCTTCTTGCCTTTCAGAAGCTCCTTAAACTTCTTTGCGACCTTAATCTTGTGAGACTTTTCCATGACAAAGATAAAGTCAGCCCATTGAATAAGATCGCCACTTACTACAGTTTCGGCATTAGGGAAGGTGCGAACAAGTCCCATGCGTGCTCTGCGTCGGCTTACGGGCCTGGATGCAAGGCGTGGTTCGCAGCAAATGGCCCTAGTCCTTTGTAAGAAGCACAACACAGCAGGCAGGTCTGTAAGCCACGCCCTTCGGGGCTTTCACAGCAACCGGCTCTCTGCGTTATCCGACTTCGACAGGCCCCGGCATGCCTTCAGTCAGATGCCTTGAACGCCAATTGCTGTGTAAGCCACTCTCTACAAAAGAGAAGGCCGCGAGGACTTATTCACACCTTCCTTTGTACCGGCTCCAATCGCGTAAATCCCCTCAAATGCCGAGAAAACCTCTTCTCCGGTAGGGCTTCGCAAGCGATTCTCACTGCATACAAAAAGTAGATTCATGGCTAATTTATTTTCTCAGTCTGCATACCAGTTAACAGCGGCTTATGATCTAAACATAGCCTTACATCTGCTCATATCTGCTATAGGTTTATTGCTAACGGGATTAACGCTCGTTTCCTAATTTCAATGAGTTAGCCTATAAAAAACGGTTCTAAAAGTCTATTCCGCCAGTTATGCGGCAATGCAACTAAAAAACCTAAGTTTGACAAGCATTTTTCCCCAGTATCCGCCCCCTAAGGCACCGGCGGCAACGCATAGCACACAAAACCAGCGCCAATCCCCCTTATCAACCAAGCTGTGCTTCTCTTGCCCCGTCGCTCCGTGGTTTAATAACTTCCGCTGTAACCGAGTCTGGGTCGCCCGGACGGGCAGGGGAAGGTACAAGCAAGTCCCGGATATGCTTGGCTTAAAAGCTGGAGTCCTTGGCAACAGACCGATGAGTCTATAAACCATGCCCTTCCCTGCAGATGGCAAATTCAACACACTCTTGATTAAAAGGAATTCCCGTGTCCGTACGTTTTCGGGTTGAACCCCGCCATTGGTTGATCCTCGCCGCGTTGGCCATTGCTGCCTACGCCTGTTATCTATTGGTCGCTCCCTATCTGGGAGCGATACTGCTGGGATTTATCGTCTCCTTGCTGTTTTTGCCTGTGCACAAGCGCATAGAAGCGAAACTCCCCAAACATCCCAACCTGAGTGCATTGCTTTCCTGCATCTTGCTGACGGTGATCATCTTGATCCCCTTGCTGTTCATGCTGATTTCCGTGATTGAACAGGGCGTCAGCTCCGCCACCCATGCCTATCAATGGCTGACCCATGGTGGTGCCAAGGAGCTGTTGGAACATCCTTGGGTACAGTCGGCACTGGCGCTGGCCAATAAATGGCTGCCGTTTGACAGCATAGAGCCGCAGGAGATATTGCAAAAAGCCACCGCAGCGCTTACGGAGCTCAGCACCCGTCTGGTTGGCTTGAGCACGGCATTGCTCGGCAATATCACAGGTTTCTTTGTCAATTTCTCCCTGATGTTGTTCGTACTGTTTTTCTTCCTCAGGGACAACGAACAGATTATTGCCAGTCTCAGACACGTAATCCCCCTGTCCCGCAGTCAGGAAGACAAAATTCTCGATGAGGTGGAAAAAGTCGCCAAGTCGGCGGTACTCGGCTCATTCCTGACGGCCTTGGCACAGGGTTTTGCCGGTGGTATTGCCATGGCCATAGTCGGCCTGCCGGGATTGTTCCTCGGCTCCATGATGGCATTCGCTTCTTTTATTCCTGTGGTGGGTACCGCACTTATCTGGGTGCCGGCGGCGCTCTATCTGGCATTGACCGGAGACTGGGGCTGGGGGCTGTTCCTTTGCGCCTGGGGCATATTGGTGGTTGGCTCCATTGACAACTTCCTGAGGCCGATTCTGATGCAGGGATCTGCCGGAATGAGCACCCTGTTAATTTTCTTCTCTTTGCTGGGTGGCTTGCAGCTATTTGGTCTAATCGGTCTGATTTACGGCCCGATCATCTTTGCCGTTACCTTGGTGCTGTTCCGTCTCTATGAAGAGGAATTTCATGAGTTTTTGCAGCAGCAGGACCAAGCCTGAGTCTGCCGCCTGAAGCTTAAAGAGCCCCACATCTGCGGGGCTCTTTGGCACTGATTTTAAGACTGCGTTCTTAAAGCCAATTGCATCTATCAACTGAACGCCAGGAAGGGCGAGATACACAGCAAGATACCAGTGGCGATAATCACATACAGGCCAACGCCCTTGTATTTGTGCAGCGAAGGTACCCGGTAAACCAAATAGGCAGGGATCAGACAGCCCACCAAACCAAATACCGGGCTGCAGATGGAGGTGAAACTCAGCACAGGGGCATTCAGCACAATCGCACCCCAGGACAGCAGTATGGTGAATACCATGATGCCATACCCCACCAGCTTGGCGTTGATCTTCTCCTTGGGCATAACCCGCTGCAGTAGGTTCATGGTGATCCCCTGGCACGCCTCCCGAAAACCCAGATACACCCCGAAGTAAGCCGTCATCACGGCAAAGATGTTCAGCGTCAGGCTCAGGAGTTTCAGCGTCTGGCCAGGCATACCTTGAGCCACCATGGCCAAGGCAGAGATATTTTCCTGCTCGGCCCTCACAGCTTGCTCATGGCCCATCGCCAGAGTGAAAGAAACGGCGTAGAAGAACACGGTAACAAACAGCACACCAAAGGCAATATTCATGGCTCGCATCGCCTTGAAGCGCGCCACTTCAATCGACTTCTCCCGCGAACGATAAGAGATCACCATGGGGCTTAGACTCTGGATAAACAGAATGGAAGTCAAGGTAAAGGGCAACATCACCACGGCATCACGGATCCAATGAGTCGTAGTGGGCACTGCACCGACATTATTGATATCCCACTTGTCGACCATCATTAAGCCGAGCAGCGCCACCACACCCAACTTGGTGAGCACCATAAGGGTAGAAATCTTGAACAACAGGTTTTCGCCGCGGGAGGCCAATGCGACCAGAAGACAAATAAGCCCCAGACCATAAAAGGGGTTTTCAGACAGCAGGCTCTTGGTGGCTCCAAAACTCTGCAGGAAAGAGGCACTGTCATTGGTGATCGCCGTCGAGTAGACAAACACCCAGATGACCAACATGACAAAGTAGAGTGCGCCGAGAAATATGCCCCAGTTTTTCCCCAGATAGCCACTGATCACACTGGGATAATCCTGACATTCGCGGGACTCGGCCAGAGTATTGATAAACAGCTTCTGAAACATGTACATGGCCGGATAACCCACCACGGCAGACAAAAGAAACACCCATAATCCCATTAACCCCACCTGCACAGGCAAAAATACTATGCCCGCGCCTATAGCCATGCCGATGGACATGATGATCCAGCCCCAGTCAGTACTGTCGAATCGGGTCGCTTCCTTCCAGGCCTGCGTGTCTTCCCGAGTAATTGTTGCGCCCCACTCTGATGTCAAAGTGTCAGTTTTCATATAACAACCTTAGTTATTGTTGGATACCCAACATGTTATTTTTTGCAAATATATTTGAACCAACTGACAGCAGCAACCAGATTTTTGCAACTTTTGCTGATGCCGAGAATTTAACCACAAAACCGCCAACTTATAAGATCACCGTCACACTAAAAGCAATTACAGCCCACCTTTTTATAAAATAAATTTGCAAGAAGAAGCCTATTTGCAAATAATTGTGCAGACAAAATCGCTTGTTACTCAAATATATTTGCAAGGAATATCATGAAAAAGACTATCAATGCAGACAAAGCCCCCGCAGCCATAGGCCCCTATTCTCATGCAGCCGCTTATGGTGAGCTGCTTTTCACCTCAGGCCAGCTGCCAGTCTGCCGTGAACAAGGTGCTTTGGTCGAAGGTGGGATCAGTGAACAGTCCCGCCAATCGCTTTTGAATCTGCAATATGTGCTTGAAGCCGCCAACAGTGGCCTGCAAAACGTGCTCAAAACCACCTGTTATCTATCCGACATCAATGACTTTGCCGCCTTCAACGAAGTCTACAAGACCTTCTTCAAGCAAGACTGCCCTGCCCGCAGCTGTTTTGCGGTGAAAGATCTGCCCATGGGCGCCTTGGTGGAAGTCGAAGCCATTGCCCATATCAATCCTTAAACCAGACTCGGTGGAACCTAGTGATGAAACCACAGTGGCAACAATATATAGATATCCTTAATCAAGTTGTGCGTCCCGCGCTGGGCTGCACCGAGCCTATCGCGGCGGCTTATGCCGCGGCCGTTGCAGCCGAAACCTTGGGCGCCAAGCCTTTGAGCCTGGAAGTTCAGGTTTCGGACAACCTCTACAAAAACTCCATGGGAGTATTTGTTCCCGGCACAGGCAAGATAGGCCTGGCCATTGCCGCAGCTGCAGGAGCCCTTGGGGGCAATGCCAATGCCGGCCTTGAAGTGCTGGCGAATATCAACCCGGCACAAGTGGCCAAGGCCCAGGCGCTTATTGACGCAGGTAAGGTCAAGGTATGCCGCATTCAGGCCGACGAGTTTATTTACTGCGCTGTGACAGCTGCCAACGACAAGCACCAGGCCAAAATCGTTATCAGTGGCAGCCATACCCGAATTGCCGAGAAATGGCTCGACGGCCAACTATTGTATCGGGCAGAAGCCTCTGCCAAGGGCAGTACCGCTTCGGTATGCGACGGGGTCGATATCAGCATCGCCTCAATATATGAGTTTGCCACCGGGATAGATGTTAACCGGATCAGATTTATTCTGGCGGCATCGGATCTGAATTCCCGTTTGTCCGACGAAGGCATGAATTCGGCCTATGGCCTGGAGGTGGGCAGAACGCTGAAGAAAAACATAGATACCGGCTTGCTGAGTGATGACCTGCTCAACTCCATAGTCATGTATACGGCCGCGGCTTCTGATGCCCGCATGGGTGGCGCCACCCTGCCGGCCATGAGCAATTTTGGCAGTGGCAACCAGGGGATAGCCGCCACCGTGCCTGTGGTTGTAACGGCCAAGAAGTTCAACTGCAGTGAAGAGCAGCTGGCCCGGGCACTCATCATGAGCCACTTGGGCGCGATTTATATCAAGTCCCACTATCCGCCACTGTCAGCCTTTTGCGGCAATACAGTAACCAGTGCCGCCGCTGCCATGGCCATGGTTTATCTCGCCGGAGGCAGTTTTGAGCAAGGTTGCTACGCCATTCAGAACGTTATCAGTGACAGTGCCGGCATGGTTTGTGACGGCGCCAAAGCCTCCTGCGCCATGAAGGTCAGTACCTCATCAAGCACAGCAGTCAGGGCGTTTTTGATGGCGCTTAACCAGCATGCCGTATCGACTCAGGGCATAGTCGCCGCCGATGTCGAACAAACAATCAAGAATCTGGGACAGATGATCTGTGATGGAATGGTGTCGACCGACAGTACCATTATCAGTATTATGTCTGCCTAATCTCCGACGCCCGGCAATTGCCGGGCCATCGCAAGAGGATAGCTGTGAAACTTCATAAGTTGACCCCCAAAGATATGGACATACTCAACGCCATGGGAAATGTGGTCGATGGTATAGCCACCATGTATGGGCAACACACAGAAGTGGTTTTGCACAGTCTGGACCGAGACCACCCTTCAATCATCAAAATAGCCAATGGCCATGTCACCGGCCGCAGTGTCGGCGCTCCAATTACCAATCTGGCATTGGAAAAGCTCAAGAGCGGCCACGATATTTCCGAGGCCTATCTCAGCCAGAGCAGCAACGGCAAGACCTTGAAATCCATCACCACGGTTATTCGCAACGAAAAGCAGATGGCCATAGGCCTTTTGTGTATCAATACGGATATGGATGCGCCCTTGATGTCTGTACTGCGCTCCATGCTGCCGCAGCAATGTCCGCTCACAGAGAGCAGTGGCACATCGGAAGTCTTTGCCCGTAATATCGAAGAGGCGCTGCACAGCACCATAGACAAGGTCAACCAGGAAGTACGCCACAGTGAACTGATCCCGCCATCGAAAAAGAGCCGTGAAATAGTGACTCGCCTCTTCGATGCCGGTATTTTTGAGCTCAAGGACAGTGCCCAAGTGGCCGCCAAGCGCCTGGATATTTCTGTGCACACCATTTACCGCTACCTGAGGGAATTAAAAAACCCACAGGAGTAACATTGACAATGGGCGGGATCATCGGCGTTAGATGACAATGCCATGGAAGAAGTGAGACCAAGGAGCCGGAATGCCAAATCACAGACTCATACCCTTCGGTGATAACATCTGGATAGTTGCAGGCAAGACAGTGCCTTTCTTTGGCCTGCCTTACAGTACCCGGATGACAGTGGTCAGGCTTGATGATGGCACGCTTTGGCTCCACTCCCCCATTGAACTCAGCCGCGAACTGCTCGAGGAGGTCAAGGCCCTCGGTGAAGTCGGCTATCTGCTGGCGCCCAACTCATTGCACCATCTGTTTGTCAAAGACTGGCAGCAAGCCTTTCCCAACGCTCTAAGCTACGCGACCGAAGAACTGGCAAAAAAACGCAGCGATCTGCATTTCGACCAACTGCTGCTCAGCGAATTGGCAGACTCGCAACACAATGCCAAAGCCCCTTGGCTTGACGAGCTGGACTTCTGCCTGTTTCAGGGCAGCCCTGTGATGCAGGAGGCTGTATTCTTTCATCGCCACAGCCGCACACTGATCCTGACAGATTTGATTGAGAACTTTCAGCCCGAGTGCTTCAAAGCCTGGCAAAGACCGCTGGCACGCATCAGCGGCATACTGGCCCCTAACGGCAAGACACCGCTGGATTGGCGCCTGAGCTTCAGCTTTGGCAAGCCTCAGGCCCGAAAGGCCCTGGCGACTATACTTGGCTGGCGAGCGGAGAAACTCATCATAGCCCACGGCGAATGTCAGTCCCGGGATGCCGACCGCTTTATCCGCCGTTCATTCTCCTGGCTTGGGAACCTTGACCATTAACAGGCACAGCAGCATAAACCAGCAAGACTGCTGACTTCGCTGTTTACCCAAAGACAGATACAAAAAACAGCCACAAAAAAGCCCAATCATAAGATTGGGCTTTTTTGTTTTGAATGTGGTCGGTATGAGAGGATTCGAACCTCCGACCCCTGACACCCCATGACAGTGCGCTACCAGGCTGCGCTACATACCGATATTTGTCTTGAGCGGCTGGCGCAGTGTGCCGTCTCAACGAGGCAGAACTTTATCAACAGTCGCGAGGCTGTGCAAGCTCCATCTGAGGATTTTTAGTTTAACTGCCTAGTTTGTGGTCTGTTTTTTCTCTATCGTACAGTCTTTAATCCACAGCGCTTAATGGTTGTACAAACGCCGCCCTTCACGCATCACTTCGATAAGTTCCGGGGCACTCATCTTCTTGTCCAGGCGGTTCTGATAAGCCTTGTCATAGATACGATATTGACCGTGACGGTCAATCACAGTGATCTCCGACTGCTGATAGATGGCAAAAATTCTGGCATCACCGACATAGACCCAAGTGAGACTGTCCGGTTGCAGCAAATGACGACCGGCACTGTAATCTGTGGCCGGATTGCTGCACCCCAGCACCTGGCTCATCAAGGTTGGCACCAAACCATAGTGGCTGGTGCGGTATTTAGCCTGGGCGTGGCCGCCGACGGGCCAATGGATCACCAGAGGCACATTGACATTGGCCGGTGACAGGTCGCGCCTGGCTTCATCGGCATTACTGGTGAACACCTTGCCATTGACACCTGTGATAATCACCAGGGTATTTTCCGGCATAGCAGACAAGAGTTGCTCCAGCTGTTTGTCGATAAAGTTCAGCGATTGCCGATATTGATTGAACAACACCTTCTGCGCCGGCTTGAGGGCACTGTCGGGTTTTACCGTCTGCACGCCGAGGAAACCTACCGGGGTATCATAGTCTTCCGGTGATTTGAGGTTCAGCAGTGCAAACCAAGGAGCTTGTTGCTGGGCCCGCCACTGCTTGAAACTGTCGATATTTTGAATATCGGCCATGGCACTGCCACCCTCATCTTCGGCAATATGAGCGTCGAAGTCGCGGAAAATTGCCTGGGGCCGCGCCTCTGCATAATTGCTTCTGCTGGTAAACAGCCCCAGATTATAACCCTGCTGCTTGAGGCTCTGCCCCAGCAAGGGGCTGGTGTAATTGAGTTCCACCGCGTCCATATAACTGCCCTGCAGCCCATAAAGCAGGGAAAACATGCCGCTGCGGTAGGTATTGCCACCGCTGAGGTGATTCATAAACTCATGGTTTTGTTTGCTGTAGCGGCTGAAAAACGGCATGGTCTGCTCGTCGGCCATATCGGCCCTGAGGCTGTCGATGGCAATAAGCAGCACATTGGGATGTTCTTCGGCGCTGCAGGTCAGCGGCGCTCTTGGGTATTTAAAGCTGGTTTCGGTATCCACCTTCAAGCTGCTGGAGCCATCGATACCGTGATTTTCCATGAAGGTGCGCGCCGTTGCCGGATAGGATAACGGGTAGGCATCATCGAAACGGGTAATTTCAGTGACATCGGCGGCATCGGCCCAGATATGAATAAGATGGCTACTGACAAAGCAAACCCCGATAAAGGCCACCACCTTGTTGCCATAATTGCGCTTTTGAATTTTCTCAATCCGCTTCCAGATAAAGTTGGCGGCGGTCAACTCCAGAGCGAGGATCCCAAGGGGGGTGACGATATAGGAAGTGCCATGCAGCAGACTGTTGAGGTCAGCCCAGGCCAAATCGACTGCGAAGGGACTCAAATGCATACCATAGTCGTCATAGACTATGGTGTCATAAAGCATGATACACAGGCCAAGGGTGGCCACCACTGCCGCGTATCCCCGAAGGATACGCGAGTAAGGCAACAACAGAGTAACGGGAAACAGCAACACCAGATAGACAATAAACGCCAGGAAGCTGAAATGGCCTATGGTACTGACGCCAAGGTAACCCCAACCAATCCAGGTTTCCGGGTAGCCGACACTTTCCAGATATCGACTGCCGACTATCATGGCCAAAAAGCCATTGAAGAAGGCAAACCAGTGCCCCCAATTGATTAGGCGTGAAACCCTATCCTTGCCCAACTGCTTTGTTCGCTCGACCATATGGATCCGCTTTTTGTAAGTTGCCTGTGTATCTTACATTGATTGCTATTATGTGCTTTTTGACTTACAACGCCACTATTTAGCGCATTTCAGTTGTTACAAGTCAACGCAGGGATTGTGTCAATGCCTTGGCAAATTGTTCCGCCACCTGCTGACGGGCTTCCTTGGGCACCTTGGTCGATAACAGATGCGAAGCCGCATTCCCCAGCGCCATCAGGCCAAGATCGGTCGGAGCCTGGTGTTTTTCCAGCACAGCCAGCAATTCGGCGATCAGGGATTCAACTTGAGCATTGGTATATTTTGATTGGATAGCCATAAATAAAAAATGATTCACTCAGATTAGGATTAGCGGCATATAATAGCGGATTTACAACAGAGTATCACTATCGGGGCTTATGAGTATTCACGTCGAACAAGCGATTATTCACGCAATCACCCAAAACGGCGAAGGCCAGCTCAGCTGCCGTCTGCGCCCTCAACCACTGCTGAACAGCCAGGCCGTTGAGACCATGCTTGATGAGCTGCACCAAAGCTATTCCAGCAAAGCGGGAAAAGGCTTTGGTTATTTTGGCGTCCCTGGTGATGATGGCGAAGCCAACCCCGCCTTCAAGGAAGCACTCAAGTCTTATCGCGATGGGCAGCAAGGCTTTGTAGAATTCTCAGCCACTGCCGGCAAACTGCTGCAGGAAGAACTCTCCAAGTATGACTTCAGCCAGGGCGGATTTTTGCTGCTGGCCTGCTATACCTTTATGGCCAGCGACTACCTGTTTGTGGCACTGCTGAATGCCAAGTCGTCAATGACAGTGCTGGATGATATGGAGCTGTCGCAAAACGACCATCTGGATCTGAATAATATCCAGTTGGCGGCCCGAATCGATCTCACCGAGTGGCAAGCCGACAGTGAGTCACGCAAATATATCTCCTTTATCCGCGGCAGAGCCGGTCGCAAGGTGGCCGACTTCTTCCTCGACTTTATGGGCTGCGTCGAAGGGGTTAACCCCAAGCAGCAGAGCAAGACCCTGATGCAGGCGGTGGAAGACTTTGTCGGTGGCGGTGAACTGACCAAAGAAGAGCGTCAAACCTGCCGCGACCGGGTGTTTGAATACTGCACCTCCCAGGTCGACAGCGGCAGTGAAGTCATGCTCAAGGATCTGGCCGATGAACTGGCAGAATCCGGCATGGATTCCTTCTATGACTTTGCCGTTGGCGGTGATTACGGTTTGGAAGAGGAGTTTCCGGCCGATAAATCCACCCTGAGGCAGTTGAAGAAATTCTCCGGCACCGGCGGCGGCCTGACCCTGAGCTTTGACAGCTCACATCTGGGCGAACGGGTCATCTACGACCCTATCTCGGATACCATTTTGATCAAAGGCGTGCCCGCCAACTTAAAAGATCAACTGGACCGGCGCCTCAAGGGCGAATAAGGCTGTCAAACACATCAAGGCGCTTTCATTGTTCAAGGGCGCCTTGATGCTTTTTCCGGCCGCTATCTTCAGCTATTCATCTTTATTGGCTTGCCCTGTTTGACCACCCAACCATCCCTTTTTATGCAAAACCGCCACCACAGCTAACCTTGGCGAGTACCGATTCGAAACAGGTATTGGATAGCGCTCAAGACAAATATTCAAAAATTATTGTTAAATAAACCATTTAGCTCTAGCATTTGTCATTAACTATTCGTTAACTCCAGACGGGAGTTGAAACTGACTTGACCCACTTGCCCTGGTATCGACAGCCACTGTTGCTGAGTCTGATGGCCGGCCTGATAGGCTTTGCCTGTAATAGCTTCCCTATTCCCTTGTTTGCCAATGTGCAGCTGGTGTTGGGTAATACCCTCTATGTGATTGTCGCCATCTTACTTGGGCCTTGGTATGCCCTGCTCGCCGCCAGCATCAGCGTCACCTCGCTGATGCTGCAATGGGACAGCCCGCACGTTTATCTGCTTTTCTGCCTTGAGGCCCTGGCACTGGGGTTTGCCAGGCTCAGGCGCTGGCCGGTATTTTACGCGGGTGTCGGCTTCTGGTTGTTGCTGGGCATGCCACTTATTTATGGTTATCTCCACTATTTCAGCGACTTACCTTCTGAATACATTCCATTTGTGGTGATCAAGCAATCGGTCAATGCCATGGTCTATATCACCCTGGCCTGCTTGATTGTATTGTTAATCCCTGCATTGACACGCCTGATTGCTCGTCAGCTACCCGCCAAGCGCAGTGGCTTTGGCAACCAACTCTTTTACAGCTTTTTACTGCTGCTTAACCTGAGCCTGATGATCTCTACCCTGGTATTCAATTATTACTGGGTCAATAAACAGCAACAGATCCTGGGTAAACACTTACATGAAACCGCCAAAAATATCGGCCTGGCGATAGAGCATTATCTCGAGCGGCATAAGTCGGTTATAGCCACCGCCGCCGAGCTTATCAAACACAGTTCACCCGCTCCCGATGAATTGCAGCGGATGCTGTCGCGGCTGCACAAACTCAATCCGGGATTTTTAACCATGCTGATTGCCGATCCCGAAGGCAGCATAGTGCAGGCAAGCCCTGTCAGCAGGCTTCAGGGCCTTGAAGGAAATCATGTTCGTATAGATGACAGGGATTATTTCCAGCAGGCGTTTTTCAACGAGCGCCTCTATGTCTCACCGGTATTTCTCGGCCGGGGCTTCGGCTCAGATGCCATAGTCGCCATCAGCAGCCCGCTGTATCTCGCCACAGGCCCACAAGTTATCGGCATATTGGAAGGCTCACTCAACCTCAATCGTTTCAGTGAACTGGATAATGACTTTCTGGAACAAACCAACCGGTTGATGTTTATTGTCGATGAGAACATGCGCCTTATCTATGCCTCCAGGGCGTTGGCCTTGCCAAAACTCGAGCGGCTCAACTATCGCCAAAGTGGCACGCACTACAGCTCTTTATTGCCCATGCTCAATCTAAAAGCACTGGATAATGACAGCCCGGAATATGTTTACAGCCACTATCGCCTGCCAAACAACTGGCAAATTTTTGTGCTCGACCCTTACGCCCCATTGCTGCACGAAGTAGAGCGCCAGTTTATGTTCACTTTTGCTCTACTGTTGCTGTTTTTACTCTTGTCGCTGCTGGTCGCCAGGGTGGTGGGGCAACGCCTGACCATGCCGCTGGAGTTAATTTCCGAGCAGCTCAACAAGGGTAAACGCCTTACCGAGGATAAGTTACTCGATGGCCACAATGTGCCCGTGGAAGTAAGCCATCTCTACAGTGAGCTCAAGGAAAGCCAACGCCAACTGATGGCGCATCAGTTGGATCTGGAAGAGAAAGTCATCATACGAACTCTGGAGCTTGAGCAGGCCAACCGTAAACTCAAACAGTTGGCCCAGACAGATCCACTCACAGGACTTGCCAACAGGCGCCATGCCGAAGCGAGTTTCGCCACTTTGCAGGGTCTGTGTCAGCGCAATCACGAAGCCATAGCCGTGGTGCTGATGGATCTGGACTTTTTCAAGCGGGTCAATGATGAATATGGTCATCTGGGCGGCGATGAGACCTTGAAACGGGTTGCCGATTTACTTAAGACAAAATTCAAGCGCGACTCGGATCTTATCAGCCGTTATGGCGGTGAAGAGTTATTGTTGCTGCTGCCCATGTGCAACCCACTCAAGATAGAGCAGTTTCTGAATGAAATTCGTCAGGCCATTGCCGAGCTTGAGATCATCAACCCCGAAGATCAACGCCTAATAAGTGTCACTGTCAGTATCGGCGCCCTGATTGCCAACGCCTCCTACAGCTCATCTCTCGAGGTGTGGCTGAAAGAAGCCGATGCCAACCTGTATCTGGCCAAGAGCGAGGGGCGCAACCGGGTCATCTGTACTCTGTCGGCTCAGGATTTTGACTGAAAAAGGCTTCAATCCGCTGCATCTGATAATCGAAGAAAGGGTTCCAACGTTGGCGCAGCATATCCGCAGCCGGAATGCTGATAACACCGCGCTCCCCTCGGGACGCTGCGGCGCCAATTTGAATGCGCTCCATGCTGTTCGGCATCTGATTGCCATACAGGCTGTCGTTGGCTGAAAACGGCAAGGCCACATGAGACAGGGAATAGACAGACACGGGCCATTTGAAGTCAAGTTTTTCCACTCCGGTATGAGTACCAAACTCTCTGGCCTGCACCAGATGGCTAAAGCCCACCTGGTTCTCAATCAAAGTTCCCCGGAAAGTCAGGTTGGTTCGCGCCAGTATGCCGCTGATTTCCGCCAGCGGATCCACAGGTGTCATGCTGAGGTTCACTTGACTGCGGTTCATATCATAGATCACCAGTTCATTGGCTCCCTTGGGCAGTTGCAGAAACAGGTTCTCCAGCACAGCTCTCGTCGATACCGAATCATCCACCAACGACTGAAACGCCAAAATCGGCGGCAACTGGCGTTTTTTATCCTCAGGCAAAGCCAACAAACGCTGACTGTTGTGCTGCGCCAGGCGATAAACCACATCACCGGCATTAACGGCAAAAGAGCTGTATTTAAAGGGGTCATACTCGGGTGAGATAGTATTCCAGCTGAGTTTCTCCAGCCCCAGAATATAGCCCAGCTGCGACTGCCACTGCGCCCCCACGGCCATGGGGGCCAAACCTATGGCCGGTGACAGCATTACCACCTTTTCATAGTCCGCTGGCCGGCCGCTGTGAAGGTTTTCCAACTCATGGTTGAGTGCCAAACTGGCCCCGGTGGAATAACCTATCACGTAGAGAGGTTTGCCGTTGAGCACCTGGCTCATATGGCGACTGGCCAGCCTGACGGCAGCGGCGAGATCCTGCCATTCCAGGCGCACCAGTCCTGATGGCAGAGTGCCATGTCCCGGTAGCCTCAGCGCCAACACATGAGCGCGCCCCTTGAACTGCTCGGCAAACTGATGCATGGCGTAGGGTGAATCTGACATACCATGAAGCAGCAAGAGCCCGAACTGCGCGTCCGTATTGGCCCACTCAAAGCTTTGATTCCAGGGCAAAGCCCAGCGCTTGGGATCCGCTATACTGCCACTGTGATAACGATTGATGGGGGAACTGATGCCACCGGAAAGCTTACCAAGTTCCTGATCGAGCTCGGCAAACAGCTGCTGCTCCAACTTGAGATAATCGCCGAAGTCCTCGACTCCCTTGTGGCGATCAAACTCATGGCTCAGAAAATGGGTATGCCAAGGACTCAAATCGGCGCGGCCATTGAGCAGCCAGATCCCGGTCACAGTCAGCGCCAGCCCTATACCGAAGCAAGCATAAAAAAGCGCGATAGAGAGCTGTTTCCCCGAACTGATAAGCAGAGTTTTCATTGACCTTTACCTTGAACTGCCCCAAAGTGAATGCGCTGGAATGGCATTACACTGAGATTCATTGGCATAAAAGTCTAACAGAGAGCAACCGTGCACGCACACTCAACGCCTTCATTTCCTTCGCGTATTGGTAACGACCGGGCCAAAACGCGAGTTTATCTGCCCAACTCGCCAACACTGCCGCTTGACTGGCATTGGCAGCAGAGCGATGCCGCCGCGGCCTTGATAGCCGCCAACTCCAACCACTGGCGCAAAATCCTGGTGATCTGCGCCAAGATATTTGCCCCGGATGACGACTGGCGTAGCTTTCTGCAGCAGCGGCTCTTTTCCCAGGTTGCACTGGAGATAGGTGCGACCGAGCTAGTAACTGATAGCGGCATAGCTCTTATTTCCGGCAATGAAGCCGCTGGCAAACTCAATATCGCCGGCGATGCCGGACAGAAGCTCACCGGTGCCCCCGGGATACAGCGGCTGGATCAGTGGCGCTGGAAAGTCCCCTACCTGGATTACCGCCAGTTTCCCAACGCCAGTATTTTGCTGCTGCGCCAAGCGCTGCACTGCAACCCATAAAGAAAACGCCGCGATTAACGCGGCGTTTTATGATTCATGTATGAGCAAAAGTTAGTCGTAAATGGTCGGGATAGGCTTGCGCTTATGCTGTGTCGCCTTATAGATACCTATTATCCTGCTTTCCACCTCGGCGGAAACCGGCTTGCCCTCAAGGAAGTCGTCTATCTGATCGTAACTCAGCCCAAGGGCTACTTCATCCTCAAGCCCCGGGTTGTCACACTCAAGATCCGCCGTTGGCGCCTTGCGTACCAAGGTTTCCGAGGCGCCGAGGAAGGCGGCCAACTGCCGCACCTGACGCTTATTCAGGCCAAAAAGCGGCGCCAAGTCGCAAGCACCATCGCCCCACTTGGTATAGAAACCTGTGACATTTTCGGCACTGTGATCTGTGCCAACCACCAGGCCCCCCAGCAGGCCCGCCACTTCGTATTGGGCCGCCATCCGCATTCTGGCCTTGACATTACCCTTCACAAAATCAACCTTGTTGGCATCCGGTAGCGCCAGCTCTGCGCGGTCAAAGCCACTGAGTACATGCTGATGAATGCCGCTAACCCCGTCATGAATATTCACTGTCACCAGTTTGCTGGGACGGATAAATGCCAGCGCCTGCTGCGCCTCATGTTCATCGCGCTGCTCAAGATAAGGTAAACGCATGGCCACAAAAAGGTACTCGGCTTCAGCCTTGCCTTGATTGAGCGAATCTACCGCCAACTGACATAAGCGCCCAGCCAGGGAAGAATCGACCCCACCACTGATCCCCAGAACCAGAGTCTTGCAGTGAGCCTCCTGCAGTTTGGCCTTGAGAAATGCTACCCGCCTTTCCACCTCATATTCAGGTTCAATAGCACTCAGTACTTTCATTTCTCTTAAGATCTGTCCTTTCACAGTGGGCTCCAATCTGTTATCGGTGTTTATAGGTCTGACTTTGATACCGGCCGTGCAATAATTTACTAGGCGGCCTGGATCACCGACCGCTAAGATAACATAAATTCTTACCCAGGATAGCAAGATGCACGAGGAGAAAATCCACTACTGGCGCGCCCCATCCCATCCCGAACTGGAGATCAGTCGGGCCAGTTTTCAACATTTTCACTTCGAGCCCCATGTTCATCTGGACTTTCATATCGGCGTGGTCAGTCACGGCGGCCAGGACTTTCATTACCGTGGCCAAACCTGGCACCTGAGACCCAATTGGCTATCGACCCTGGATCCCGACAGCAGCCATGATGGCCAGAGCAGCGAACAACAGGGCTATTGTGCCCTGGTAATGTCCCTGCCCCATGACTGGCTGCAACAACTGGCGCGGGATCTCGGCCTGGGATATTTCAGTTTTGCCGCGCCTATGTTGCACCATCCGGCGCTGTATCGGGAATTTTGCCAGCTGCACCATTTGCTGACCCAACCCATAGCAGCCAATGATCTCCTGGTTCCCGAAGCAGCGGTTATCGCCTTTTTGGAAAAGCTGATGCGCCTGCATGGCCGCCAGCTCAATACAGAGATACTGTCCCACGCCTTGAGTCAGAGTCAGCTCGATAGGTTAAGAGAAGCCTTTCATGCCGATCCCGGTGCGCCATTTAGGTTGCCGCAGCTTGCCAAGGAGCTGGATCTCAGCCAATACCAACTGCTTAGGCAGTTTCGCCAGAGAACCGGCATGACGCCACATGCCTATTTAAAGCGGATCCGCCTGGAATATGCCAAGAAAGCCCTGCTCAGGGGAGACAGTGTGATTTCGGTGGCGCAGCAAGTCGGCTTCTTCGATCAGAGCCATCTGAACAAGGCCTTCAAGCGTGCCTTCCTGCTTTCTCCGCAGGCGTTTCAGCGGCGCATGCTGTGAACGCCACATGCCCCCTCTGGCGGCTGAGCATTTTTTACCCCTATACCCAAACACTTTCAGCCTCGGCTTAATGAGGCACTACAGGATAGAGTTGACTATGACAGATCTGCATCTTTTGCTGACCTTGGGCACCATTCACCTGCTGGCATTGGCGAGCCCGGGGCCGGATTTTGCATTGATCCTGAAAATTGCCAGCCGAGAGCAGCGCAGCACCGCACTGGCGGCCGCCGTGGGTATCTCTCTGGCGATATTGGTGCACACTGTCCTGAGCCTCACAGGTGTCAGCCTTGCCATTCAAAGCTCGCATACCTTGTTTGTGCTGGTGCAGCTCTTTGGCGCCCTTTATCTGGGCTGGATGGGACTGGGGGCTTTTGGTGTTCAGGTCTGGCTTAAACGCGCCTTGGCGGCAAGGCCACTCCCTGAAGCTCAAACCAATGAATTGCCAACCAGCCGGGCAGCAATCAATGATACACAAGTCATGCAGTCCGAGGAGTTAAACAACAGGGTAGACAATGAGCCAGGTAAAAGTGCGAGCGATAACACCATGTCTGCCGCCGCCGGGTTGCTGCTTGGGTTATCGACCAACCTGTTCAACCCCAAGGCGTTGGTGTTCTTTTTAACGCTGTTTTCTACCCTTATCACCCCGGAGGTCAACAGCCAGACCAAGCTATTGGCCGCCATATTACTGCCGCAGCTCTCGGTTATCTGGTTTGCCATGCTGGCCATGCTGCTGTCTCACGCCCGGGTGCAGCAACGCCTGCTGCGCTTTGGCCATTACATAGATTACCTTTGCGGCGCTATCTTCCTGGCCGTCTCGGTCGCCATACTGCTGAGGTTGCTGACGGCTTGACGCAGAACAATTGAGCCACAAACTTGGTATAAAGCCTGAAGGACTTAACCCTTGGAGCTCCGGGGGTAAACTGTGAAGCAGCAAATAGAATGCATTTTAAATCCAGACTAGAATAGCCCCAACTCAATCGATTCGAGGTTTCTATGTGGTGGCGTGTTGTTTTACTCTGTCTTGCTTATTGGCTGCTGGGTGCCCATTTTCTCAGATACTCACACACAATCGCCGCCGCTATCTGCCTGTTGGCGCCGGCCGTGCTGTTTGTGAAAAGCGCCGTTGTCGTTCGCATCCTGCAAGTCGGCCTATTGGCCGGCGCCTTGCTGGTATGGGCCAAGAGTGGCTTTGAATATGTTGCCATGCGCCAGGCCATGGATGCCCCCTGGCTCAGGCTGGCATTCATTATGGGCGGGGTTACCCTGTTTACTCTGCTGTGCGCCTGGAGTGGTAATGGGCTGGCGAGAAACCGAAGTCGCCTGTCATAACACCAACTCACCACAACCTTTCCAATTCTTAGACCAATTACTCAACAATCCGCATCAGAGGTCAGCACAGGTTAAGTAAAAGGGCTATACACTCGAGCCAGTGTATAGCCCTGTTTAAGCCAGCCGGGTCTTTGGCCTAAGCCCTTGATTTAGCCCCTCGGCTTGAGCTGTTCCAGGGAACTGCGTACACTGTTTGGATTTCAGTTAAAGGCGTAAAGAATATGAGAATTTTGGTTGTTGAAGACGATCCCTTGCTCTCCCATCACCTCAAGGTACAACTGGGAGAATTGGGAAATCAGGTCCAGGTGGCGGGAACAGCCAAAGAGGGATTTTTTCAGGCGACCAACTACCCCATTGATGTCGCCATTGTGGATTTGGGATTGCCGGATCAGGACGGCATTGCGCTTATCCAACGCCTGCGGGATGAAGATGTCAAAGCCCCTATCCTAATCCTTACTGCCCGGGTCAACTGGCAAGACAAAGTTGAGGGACTCAACGCCGGCGCCGATGACTACCTGGTCAAACCTTTTCAAAAAGAGGAACTGGTGGCCCGTCTCGATGCCTTGGTCCGCCGCAGTGCCGGTTTCGTCAAGCCGGTGATCAACAGCGGCGACCTGTCGTTGGATCTCGCCGCCAAGCAAGTCACCATGAACGGTGAGCCGATGGAAATTACCGCCTTCGAATATCAAATTCTTGAGTACCTGATGCGTCACAACCATGAAGTGGTCGCAAAACAGCGCCTGCTGGACGTTATTTACGGCGACAAGGAAGGCGATCCCAACACTATTGAGGTGATGGTGAGCCGACTGCGCAAGAAGTTGACCCGTGACGGTATCGAAAATCCAATAGTGACCATCAGAGGCCAGGGGTACAAATTCAACCTGCCATGCAATTGAGAATAAAACCCAAGAAACGCCTGCTGACGCGGATGTTTCTCACTTCGCTGTCGATCATTGCCGTGGTCGGTTTTGGCTTGGCCTGGATGGTCAACATATTGCATGCGCAAAACAGCTATAACGAAGAGACCGCGCAGCTGATAGCCGAAATCCCTCAGGTGGCTGCCGAGCTCAGGGAGCACGACCTGATACCGGACACCAGCTCCTGGCTTGAGGAGAACAACAAACAGGAGCGCTATGTCATCGCCTCCTGTGATGAGAAGTTCAAGCAGGTATGGACCTCGTCGCTGGCGGTGGACAGAGGCCTGTTCGATACCTGTGAACGTTTCAATGAAATCCGCAACGAAGCGCCCCCCTACTACCTCAACATGGCCGATAATCGCGCCTATTTTGCCTATCTGCTGTCGGTCGATATCGCCGGTATTCACTACAACCTGTTGGTGCTCAAGGATGCGGCCAAACTGGAGCAGGAATACAGCCAATTTGCCAAACGCACCTATATTCGCCTGGCGCTGGTGTTGGCACTGGCACTGGTACTGCTTATCAGCGCCGCTTACTGGGGCATGCGGCCACTGGTACAGATGCGAAATGAGTTGAGATCCATCATCAACGGTAAGTCCAAGTCACTCTCGGGCGGTTATCCGGTGGAGCTTGAAGGCGTTACCCAAGCGCTCAACCAACTGCTGCAGCAATCCAGCGCCCAACAACAGCGCTATCAAAATGCCATGAATGATCTGGCCCACAGCCTCAAGACCCGTCTCGCCGCCGTGCATGCCATCACAGATGATGCCAGCCTGGACAAACAGGCCAGCAGCGAAAAAATCATGGAACAGGTGAGCCAGATGGATCAGCTGGTGAAATATCAGCTCAAGCGCGCCATGCTGGGACGCAAAGGCCTCAAGCAGGAACAGACTCCGATTGCCCCTCTGGTGGAGCAACTGGCACAGATGCTGTTTAAGGTATACCGTGACAAACAGGTGAAGTTCAGCGCAGAAATAGAGGAAGAGCTGCAGTTTCCCGGCAATCAGGGCGACTTGATGGAGCTGTTCGGCAACCTGATGGAAAATGCGTTCCGCCTGTGTATCTCAACCGTTCGCGTCAGTGCCGGTTATCAAGGCAACATACTGCAGATACTGGTAGAAGATGACGGCCCAGGTGTTGATGAGAGCCTTAAACAGAAGATCATCCAGCGCGGCGTGCGCGCCGATACCCAGTCACCGGGACAGGGAATTGGTCTGGCGGTATGTAACGAAATCGTCAGCAGTTACGGCGGCACCCTCAGCATTGAGGATTCAGATCTGGAAGGTGCCCGCTTCCGCATTCAAATTCCCATGCAGTGAGTCTCAGCGCCGGGTTGGCCCATAAAGTTGCTCGGCGCGGTTAAACATGATCCAGGAGGTGGCAATATACTTGTCATCACTCTTGGGACGATTCCCCCTATGACTATGGGTAAATCCCGCCGGGGCTATCACCATGGTGCCCTTCTTTGGCGCAATTTTGCGCTGCTGATAAAAGAATTCAGTCTCCCCGCCTTCGGCCACATCATTGAGATAGAACATGTAGAGCACCACTCTGTGAAGGGCGTCGTTGTGACCGGCCTGGGGAAACTGCTCAGAATGCCAATGAGGATAACCACCGACATCGCGCTGATATCTTTGCAGATTGATGGTACCACTACGATAAAGGTATTGTACCAGCGCCTCGGCTCGGGGGGCTCCCAGACGAGCATAGTTATCCGGTGTCAGGGTTACTGCATTGCCGGACTCATCAGCCACCTGCACGGCAACGGCTCCCATCAGCGCCATGGCATACTTATCAAAGTATCGCCCGGCATGCTTTAGTGTGTGGCCCAGCAGCTCATTGCGCAGAGGCTGCAACTCGGGATACTGATCCAATGTCAGATCGCGGCTGATTTTCTTTTCCTTGTCGACACCATGGCCTGTGCGGCCCTCAGTAACACCCGGATGAGCATCAAAGGCGGCAATAAGACGATCGCATAACTCATCAGGAATGGCATTGGGATATACTTCGATAAAGTCCATAAAAATCTCAATTTGATTAATTTTTTATCCAAACATGCTTACATGTGAGCTAACTAATTGTAAAGCGTACTCTTTGCGCTAAAATGATTCGATTGCTTAAAAAAGATGATTTGAATGAACAAGAGCTGTAGAGTCAGTGTCCAACAACTGCAGGTAGGCAACTTCGTCCGCCTTCCACTGGCGTGGAAAGATCACCCTTTTCTTTTCAGTAGCTTCCGTATCAAACAGCAGGCTCAAATCGAGCTTATCCGCAAGCTGGGCATAGACAGTGTATTCGTGGTGCCGGATCGCAGTGATACCCCGCCGCTACCGGCCGATCAGCAGCCTGCCCCGGTGGAAAATCCACAGGAAGTCGACTCTCTGCAACAACAGATGGAAAGCGACAAGCAAAGGCGAATCGAGATCCTCAAGAAAATGCGCCGTGAGCTGCATAAGACAGAGGAACATTTTGACCGTTCACTGGCAAGAATGCGCAATCTGGTCAACAAACTACGCAGCCGGCCTCTGAATGCTGTTACCGAAGCCCAGGACTTGGTGCGTGACATAGCCGAGCAACTGTTATCCTCCGACAACCTTATCCTCCATTTGATGGCCGATTCGGATAAAGACGAAGGCATCTATTTTCACTCTCTCAACGTAGCCATTCTCGCCATGTTGGTAGCCAAAGAGTTGCAATGGCCCAGAGAAGATATCGAGGCCGTGGGCCTGGGTTCACTGTTCCATGACGTAGGCAAGCTCAAACTGCCAAGCCAGATACTGCGTAAGCAGGAGCCACTGAACAAACCCGAACAAAACCTGCTGAATCAGCACCCTTTGATGGGCGCAGAGTTCATCAAGCTGGCAGCCGATTTTCCGGAAAATGCCAGGGACGTTATCACCAATCACCATGAGCTGCTCGATGGCAGCGGTTTCCCAAGAGGCCTGAAAGCCGATGAACTGAGCCAGACCGCCCAGTTGGTGGCCGTGGTGAACCAATATGACTCTCTTTGTCACCCTGGAGTGCAATCCAAGGCTAAGACGCCTTATGCTGCTCTGGGCTATCTGTATAAATACTCCAAGGGAAAGCTGAATCAGGAATATGTCGGCAAGATGATCAAGATGCTCGGGGTCTATCCTCCCGGCAGCGTGGTCGAACTCTCTTCCGGTCAATATGGGCTGGTAATGTCGGTCAACCTGGATAAGCTGCTGCTGCCACGAATTCTGGTATATGACGCTCTGGTGCCCAAAGATCAGGCACCGATTATCGACTTGGAAGCCGAAGGCCTTTCTATTGTGCGCTGCCTGCCACCGGCGGCCCTGCCGGAGAAAATCTTCAAGTATCTCAATCCCAGAGAACGGGTCAGCTATTACTTCGGCAGCGAAAGCAAAGGCTGAGCCCTTTGGCCTATATAACCAAAGTCATTATCGCCATCATAGTTAGACTGAACTAATCTTGTTGTTGCAACCTGGATTTGGGTAGCCTGAAACCAGGCTCACCCCTCACAGGCGGAGGCCGGCAATGACAGAACTACCGGATTTTGACACCTTGATGTGGCTGGCTCAAAACCAGCCGGAAGAATTGGACAAGCTACAGGAGCGTTTGAGTGATGAGTTGATCAATGGTTCCGACTCCAACCAGGACCAGCTCAGAACCATTAAACACCACCTGCAGCAGAGTCTGGCACGCTGCAATAACCCTTATCACAGATGCCTGGTCAGCATCCGTATTATGCGCCACAAGTTCGCCGCGTTGGCGAGCGTGTTGGAAGCCCCGGACCAGTACAGAGATCACAAGGCTCAGGTGATACCACTAAGGCGCAAGCCCCTGTAACCAAGGTGCTAAAGCCCTTACAACGTTACAGCCAGCCTTTGCGGCGGAAGAACAGGTAAGTGCCTGCCGCACTGGCCAACATCATCACCAGCGCCATAGGGTAACCGAAGTACCACTCAAGCTCAGGCATCTCTCTGAAGTTCATCCCGTAGCTACTGGCAATCAGGGTTGGCGGCAGAAAGACCACGGCCGCAACCGAGAAGATTTTAATGATCTTGTTTTGCTGCAAGCCACTGAAACCCATGGCAGCATCCAACAAGAAGTTGAGTTTGTCGAAGATAAACTGACTGTGAGGCATAAGAGATTCGATGTCCGACAACATCTCGCGAATTTCCTTGAGCTCATCTTCGGCCAATTCTTTACGGTAATACTTCTGTATGTAACGCAGAGACCTTTGGGTATCGAGTAGACTCAAACGTATCTTGCCGTTGGAGTCTTCCTGCAAGGTGATCAGCTTAAACACATCATCGAGTTCATTACTCTCAAACACCTGCTCACCAACGTTTTCCAGCACAGTGTAAACATCTTCAATCAAGTCAGAGAGGTACTCTACCTTAAGATTAAAGAGCTCGATAAACAGCGCCTGAGGCGTGGCCACCATGATGCGTCCGAGGCGCAAATAGTTACGCAGCAAACGAATAAGACCGACATCCTCTTCACGTATGGTGACCAAAAACCGGCTACGCAGGTTGAATGAGACGTTGACACCACGAACATCCTGGCCAACCCGCTGCGGAAACAGAGAGTTGATATGCAAGCCGTCTTTGTTTTGATAGAAACGTGCCGAGGCCTCAATCTCATTGATATCTTCCTCGTCGGGTACCTCTTCCACCGAGTAACGACTCAACCAATCCCGTTCATCGTCATCCGGCTTGTAGAGATCCAACCACAGAGTTTGCTCCGGAAGACCGTCTTCTATTGTCAGCTCAATAATTTTAAGCTGCTGATCCTGATAGGTGTATGCAGTAATCATGGGTCCTCCTGAAGATAGCCGTGCCATAGAAAGAAATGCCCGGCAAAAAAATGTGCCTAGTTTACCTGATAAGCCATTAATGGAAAGTGCTCAATGGCGTCAGGGAACACTTTTCTCGGCTATCATCAAACGCTCCTCACTGGAAAGGCGGATCCTAAGTCCATCCACGGTAACCAATTCATTAGTTGAGATATCTTTCTTGCGCACCTGATAGACTTCCCGCCGCTCCTCCTTGGGTGAAACCAAGGTCACGGAAACCACCTGATAACCATCAAACCACTGCCAGGCAAAAAAGCCGCAGGCCAGTATCAAGGTAACGCCCACGGCTCCAGGGACCAGAAAGCGTTTGAACAGGGGCAAAGGCTCGGCAATCTCCTTCTGCCTCACTTCAGGGCTTGCCCTTCGCTTGAGCATGGTCCACGCCAGTACCAATACCAAGGCCGTCAGCAGAATTTTGGTCAGCAAGCTCGACTCCTCATTCTTAACCAAGAATATATGAAAGCATCAAATTGTTAATTATAAAGGAAAAGCCTGTCCATGACAGTTAGCTGTATCATAAAGCCACCAGTAACATCTTAAAGCCTTTGGATTGATAGCATATGACAACAGGTTTTGATGAATGCTTGTGACATGAAACTGCACCACGGCGAGCTGAAGTATATGACCGCCATGAAAGTCATGCTCGCTGGAAGCGAGATAAACCCTTCGCTACTTAAGCCTCGAGTACCTTTATTGATGATACCGGTCGGGTTAATCTCTGTGCTCCAGAGACTGGATAAATCTGCCCAGACAAGCGGGTCGAGCTACTCTCAATATCTCCACAGCACCATCTCACATGGGGGCGAAAGACATCTGCTCATCAAGCACAGCTTGATAGATGGCTGTAGCGCGAAGCAGCTTGGCTGCGAGCTGAGGGACACACACTGCGCCAGCAGCTTTGGGCTGCATGTTAAGTCGTGCTCGCTGGAAGCGAGACAAAGAAAAAAGCCCTAGCTGAATGCTAGGGCTTTTTTCTTTGTTAGGCATCTGGCGATGACCTACTCTCACATGGGGAGACCCCACACTACCATCGGCGCGATTGCGTTTCACTTCTGAGTTCGGGATGGGATCAGGTGGGACCACAATGCTATTGTCACCAGACATA
>NZ_JADP01000029.1:0-79379 GCF_000518445.1 Shewanella sp. 38A_GOM-205m
TCGCCAACAAGAGCACTCTATCAAACTGCAAACTCGCTCATGGGAAATCCAGCAGCGCCTATGTCGACGCTTTCATGCCTTAAAAGCAAGAGGCAAAGAATACAATAAGGTCGTTACCGCTGTAGCTCGCGAACTGACAGGCTACATTTGGGATTTAGCCCAAGGTTTTGATGCCGATATGCCACAACAAGCGTACTGAATTACATTTAAAAATCACTCTGGCAGCGCCGGACGGCGGCAGCGGTGCGAGCAACCCTCGAGGGCGTTAAGCGGTCACATCCGCGCTTCTAGACTGAGGCAAGGCTCCTGCGGCGAACACAAGTAATGCGAATAACCAAACTCGCGCGACTCTATTCAAAAGAGTGCAAGGTCAACCGCCGACACTTACTCGCCAAAGTCCGACTGTCAGAGTGTCCTTACCGGAGATTTTTGGGTCTCCGGTAAGGACACTTTTATCTATTTGACAATGGGAATCATATCAACGCCCAAAGCAGCGGCGCGCGGTAGCACGTCCAGCCCGCAGGGCGATGCTGCCTTTGCTTGTTATGCGATGACTAGCAAACAAGACTAGCCTCACTAATATTATTAGATAAAAGCTCATTTAATTGACCGCAAAAATTTATAATTGCTTGAGCTTCCGGCTTTAATTCTAGTTTTACGCTAGCGATTTCTTCTGGGCGACAATCCGTATACGGGTGGTTAGCCAGCTCTACTTGAACACCTGCACGAAAACTCGAAAAGGAATAAAAGCGTAATGAAAACAATTTGTTCAGTAAATTGCCTTTGCCATCCCAGTTGCCGCCAGATATTTCTGGAGGGTTTTCTGTAGTCTTAGCGAAATGCTCTAATTGGCTTACAAACTGCCTTACCTCTGAGATATTAAACCAAGCCTCACCAGTACCAGAAAACCCTTCAGATGAAACGGTGCCAGTTAAACCTACGGTTCCATCATCTTCGAGATCGGCTGTAATTCTTAGGTAATCGCTCATAATCTATTTCGCATAACAGCTGTATAGTGCGCATGCGCGTTTTAGTCCTCGGAGGAGTGTAAACGCGCATGCGCGGTTTCCAAACCTATTATCTACCCGCTGTATTTTTTAACATTATGAATTTAATGGTATTTTCTAAAATATTACAGAAATAACGCGCAAACTTAGCTGCAAATTTCCGGGATTTTTTCCTGGAACGGCAATAATACTGTATAGAAAATCAGTTCTGAGGAGCTTGTCATAAGCGCTCCAAGCCCTACAACTCAGGCCCGACAAAAAACGTTAAGTAAAGCCATGGCTACCGCACGGGTCCAAACTCTGTTCGTCCCTGAATTCCGCTTAATGCGGAAAAGTGTTGTTGCTTTCGGCCCTAAGCTTAAGAAAGTGCTAAATCCAAAGTATTGAATTGGTTATACAATAGCCAGCATTGAATGTTAAAACAATTAGCCAAAGGTCAAGTTTTGACAAAGGCAACAAAACCCTGATTTAGGTTATTTTTGCAACAGAATTGACTGGGTGTTTGCATTATTCTCTGTTTTTGACAGTCATAGTCCCACCTAGTACTAGCCGAGCTTCCGGCCACGGTGTAGCTAATCACCTGCGGTGCGCCTTTCGCACAGGCGATCCTGTGACACGGCATGAATACGTCCATGTAGCCTCGACGAAAACGTCCCTGTTTTCGACGGTCACAATTTCGCCTGTGCCTGAAAATGAGGTGTATGCCTGCAGATCTTTCAAATAGTTCAAGCTACTCAGGGCTAACAGAATTGCACTAATTCCCCCTCGGTGTCGCCGAAAGCCGTTGGCGCAAATAACGTGGCTGAGGCATGGATGCCGAAGCAGCGACAGTCGAATCAGGGATGAGCGTCTGAAGCGCTAGTTATTTGCGCCATTAGGCCGAGGGGCTTTCGACACCGTGTGGGGCGGCAAGGGAGATCCAAGAGGGGATTGCTGCAGATCCTCTCTTGGTCGGGTGTGGGGCGAAGCTCCACGACTTTAGGCCGCTGGCACAGCGGCTATCATGGCTTTAAGCCAAAACTCATCAATAAACTAGGTCTTAGCTCCTGGCTAAGCAGTTGCCCATCACCTGCGGTGCGGATAGGCAGGAAGCCTGAATGCAGTGAAGGACAGGACGTCCGGGAACTGCCTTTCGCACAGGCGATACTGTGACTCGGCGAGAGTTGCGCAGCAACATGCTTTCGAGCGCGAGTCAGGGATGGTGAGCTGGCCGTTAAACAAGGATGTTGTTGTGAGTACGTCCCTGTAAGCTCTGCCTCGCCATCCCTGGCTCGGAAGGTCACAGTTCCACCTGCGCCTGGAAAATGGGTGTATGTCTGTAGGTATATAAGCAATTTCAAGCAACGCTATGATTGCAGAATTGCACCAATTCCCCCTTCGGAGCCGCCGCTGGCGTTGTTGCAAATTGGCGTAGCCGAGACAGGGATGTCGAGGCTCGAAGGTCGAGCAAGGTGAATGTTGCGAAGCAACAAGTTCATGAGCGCGAGCCAAGGAAGGCGAGCTGGCCGTTATGCATGGATGCATTTGGCGAGTCCTGAGTGTAGCCAATTTGCTTCATAAGCCAGCGGGGATTTCGGCTACGTCGGGGTGTCCTTGGGGATGCAAGGGGCTTTGGACAAGCAAAGCCCCTTGCCCGGTGTGGTGTGGAACACCACGACTTTAAGCCGCTGGCACAGCGGCTCACCTACAAATGAAGCCTCAGCTACCGAGACGCTCTTTGATGGCTTGGGTGATAATACTGGCACCAAAACCATTGGCTTCGGCCCAGTCGACTATGCTCTTGCCATCGGCTTCCGCCACTTCCAGCTCGGTCTTTGACAAGCGCTTGGCAATAAACTCGCCGGTATCTTCGGCGTTGCTGTGATAGGCGGTTCGCAGCAGGCTTTCGCCGTCACAGGAGATCCCGGAATAGATGTTACGCAGCTTCATCCGGTTTTCTTTCAGCTTCTTTCGCAGGCGGTTTTTGTCGTTGGATTTGACGTAATCACAGATACTGGCAGCCAGCAGATCTTCGGCTTTAGCAGTTGAGGGGACTGACACTGAGGATACAGCAATCAGCGCAGCAATGGCCACGGGCAACAGACGCATCTGACACTCCTTTTTGTAATTGTTATTAATGCCAAGAGTCCTCAGCAAACGCATCTGCTGAGGACTCTTGGCATAAGGATCGGCTCGTGGCTGGCGCCACTCACGTTTCAGGGTTCAAAAGTCCGTCATAATTTAACATTTTCTCACCATATTGATAAAGCGAAAATCCAACCCATTTACACTATGGCCACTTTCCTCGTGAATTTGCTGCCAACTGCCATCGTCCCATTCGGGAAAGCGGGTGTCCCCTTCCACTTGCAAGTCTATTTCTGTCAGATACAGCGTATCGGCTTGAGGCAGAATTTCCCGGTAGAGCTGGCCGCCGCCTATCACCACCAGTTCTTCGCAGTTTCCGGCCGCTTCCACAGCCTCTTTGAAGGAAGAAACCCGGGTAACACCTTCCGGGGCATAGTCGCTCTGGCGGCTGATCACTATGTTGTGGCGCCCGGGCAGAGGACGACCAATGGATTCGAAAGTCTTACGTCCCATTACGACCGGCTTTCCCAGAGTCATCTGTTTAAAATGACGCAGATCTTCCGGCAGATGCCAGGGCATTTGGTTGTCTTTACCTATGACTCTGTCATGGGCCATGGCGGCAATCATGGCGATGCGCATATACGCTCCTTGTTATTATTGGATTAAATCACCGGGCGGGTACGGAAATACAACAGGCTGGGCATGGCCAGACCGACAGACAAAGCCCCGAGAATAAACACGGTTTTCAGGCCATTGGTGACCACCTGTTCCCACAGCTCGGTACTGAGCTGTGACTGGGCGGTCAATTGCACCAGGGCAATCACAGTGTTGTAGGCATAGGAGCCCGGGATCATGGGGATAATCGCCGCCACAGCATACAGCAGCGGCGGTGCCAGATGACGCTTGGCAAAGGCAATAGTCACCATGCCTATGATGCCGGCAGCGGCAAAGGTGGCCCACTCTATCGGCAAGCCAAACTGCAACATCAAGGTCCTTGAGCTGTGGCCTATGGCCCCGGCCAGAGCACAGTAAAGCAGATAACGCCTGGGAACATTAAACAGCATGGCAAAGCCCATGGCGGGAATAGCCGAGAAAAAGGCATCATTCAGCAGTAACAACAGAGTGTCCATCACAGGAAAATCCCCCCAAGCTGCATGGCAATGGTAATGCCTATCACGGAGGAAACTGTCATCAAGGTCGCCTGCCCCCAGCGGGAGATCCCCACATTCATATGGCCTTTAACCATATCCGATATCGAGTTGATCATCGGAAAGCCGGGAACCAGCATCAGCACAGAGGCCGCCATCGCCAGCTCAGGGGTTTGGGTCACAGGATAGAGATACCCCAACTGGGCTGCCAAGCTGGTGACAAAGGCGGTCACGGCAAAATTCACCAACACATTGAAGTGACGTTGCGCCATGGCCAGGCGCACAAACATGCCGATGACAGAAGCAAAGAAAGTGAAAAGGCATGCAGCCAGATCGCCACCGAACAGATGACAAAAACTGCCGCAAGAGAGGCCTATCATGGGGATAAGCAGCCACTTGGGGTAGGTTTTGGGTTGCAGTCTGGCGAGACGTTTGCGGACTTCATTGGGGCCATAGAGGCCTTTTTCGGCCAGCAGGCAAATGCGTTGCAACTCGCACACCACTGTCATATTGATGCCGTGCTCGCGAATGCGCCGGGTAGTGGTAATACAACGACCGGAAACCAAGCTGGTGAGCACCAGCGAATTGGAGGAGATGGATAGCTCGACACTGGCCAAGCCAAGTGCCCGGCCAAGACGCTGACTGATCTCTTCAACCAGTTCAGATTCAGCGCCATAGGCCAGCAATAGCTGAGCAACCCGGACGACCTGCCGGGTGATATCATTTTGGGTATCAGCGTACACAGGTGTTCAGGCTCGCTCAGATATTATCTTTGGTAAATAACCTCAACATCATAATCATCGTCGTCGAAGTCATCGTCGAACTCATCATCATAGTCTTCGTTGAGATCTTCCAGGCTATCCTGATGGTAGTTGTCCCATTTGAACTCAACATCGGCGTCAGGATCTTGCTGTTGCTCTTCCGCCGGCAGACTGCTGATAAAGTCATAGAGCTTTTCTGCCAGTTCCTTGGTGCCTTCACGGGTATAAGCCGAAATGGTATAAACATCCCCTTCCCAGCCCATCTCCTTGACTATGCTGTCGACTCTTTCCTGCAGCTCTTCTTCCAGCAGCAGATCTGTCTTGTTGAACACCAGCCAACGTGGCTTGGAAGCCAGCTTGGGCGAGTATTTTTCAAGCTCAGTGACAATCGCCTTGGCCGCTTCGGCCGGGCTGGTGCCATCGATAGGCTCAATATCCAGGATATGCAGCAATACACGGCAACGCTCAAGGTGCTTGAGGAAGCGAATACCCAGACCGGCACCTTCGGCGGCACCTTCGATCAACCCTGGGATATCTGCCACTACAAAGCTCTGCCCTGGACGTGGGTTTACTACCCCCAGGTTAGGAACCAAGGTGGTAAAGGGATAATCGGCCACTTTTGGTGTCGCGCGGGAAACCGCCCGAATAAAGGTCGATTTACCTGCATTTGGCATACCCAGCAGGCCCACATCGGCCAACAGCATCAGCTCAAGACGCAAGCTACGCACTTCACCGGGGGTGCCCAGCGTTTTTTGTCTGGGGGCACGGTTAACACTGCTCTTGAAGCGGGTATTGCCAAGACCGTGGAAACCACCTTTGGCCACCAACAGCTTCTGACCATGCTTGGTCAGGTCACCGAGTACTTCGTCGGTTTCTTCATCAACCGCCCGGGTACCCACAGGTACCTTGAGTACCAAGTCCTGGCCACCTTTACCGGTACAGTCACGGCCGCGGCCGTTTTCACCGCGCTCGGCCATATGGAAACGCTCAAAACGATAGTCAATCAGGGTGTTGAGGTTTTCGTCGGCTTGCAGATAAACACTGCCACCGTCGCCACCATCGCCACCGTCTGGACCACCATCCGGCACGTACTTTTCACGTCTGAAGCTGACGCAGCCACTGCCACCATCTCCAGCTTCAACTCTGATCACTGCCTCATCGACAAACTTCATACATACTCCTGGCACCACGGAATGGGGCAATTATACTGCCTAACCCTGCAAGGCGCCAAAAAACAGAAACTATGGCTTTCGCCCAAAACAAAAGCCCCACCAATGGCGGGGCTCAAGCAATTCTGGTTTGAAGATTAGTCTTCGATGCTAACGAACTTACGGTTGTTAGGACCTTTAACTTCAAACTTAACTTTGCCGTCAGTCAGGGCAAACAGAGTATGGTCACGACCGATACCTACGTTAACACCTGCGTGGAATTTAGTACCACGTTGACGAACAATGATGTTACCAGCCAGAACTGATTCGCCGCCGAAGCGCTTTACACCAAGACGTTTGCTTTCTGAATCGCGGCCGTTACGAGTAGAACCGCCAGCTTTTTTGTGTGCCATGAGTCAGACTCCTATTAAGCGTTGATAGCAGTGATTTTAACTTCAGTGAACCACTGACGGTGGCCCATTTTCTTCTCGTGGTGCTTACGACGGTTGAACTTTTGGATAGTTACCTTTTCACCACGGCCATGGCTAACAACAGTAGCCACAACTTTACCGCCTGCTACCAGAGGGGTACCCACTTGGACGTTTTCACCATCAGCGATCAGCAGAACTTGATCGAACTCGATAGTCTCACCAGTGGCAACTTCAATTTTTTCCAAACGAACAGTATGGCCTTCAGCAACACGGTGTTGCTTACCACCACTTTGAAAAACAGCGTACATAGCTATTTTACTCCGAAATTCTTAACACGCCGGCTCATCTCTATGAGGCTGGGTGCTACAAAAACTTTAATGACAATGGGCGCGGAGTTTACGCGAAGAATCCTTTACTGGCAAGCCCTAATTGACGAAGAAGAAAAAAAGACCGGATTAACTCGCACATTGATCTCTCTGCTACTGTCTTGTTCATTAATTTTAGGTAAACTTCGGTCTATTAAAATATTTAAGCTTATCGGGAGCTGCCGATTCGGCGTTCCTTCATACCTAGAGTCTACTATGGATTTAACTGCTATCCGTCAGCTGGCTGACGCCGACATGCAAGCCGTCAATCAACTGATCTACAAACAACTCGAATCTGATGTTGCCCTGATCAATCAATTGGGGTTCTACATCATCAACGGTGGCGGCAAGCGTATGCGGCCGTTACTGTCGATTCTGGCGGCCAGATCACTCGACTATAGAGGTGAAGCACACCTGAAGCTGGCTGCTATTATAGAGTTTATTCATACGGCTTCGCTGCTTCACGACGATGTGGTGGATGAATCTACTCTGCGCCGTGGACGGGAAACCGCCAACGCCCTGTTTGGCAACAGTGCCAGCGTGCTGGTCGGCGACTTCCTTTATACCCGCTCTTTCCAGATGATGACCGAGTTGGAGTCGATGAAGGTACTGCAGGTACTGGCCAATACCACTAACGTACTGGCCGAGGGTGAAGTGCTGCAGTTAATGAACTGCAACGATCCGGATACCACAGAAGCCAGCTATATGCGGGTTATTTACTGCAAGACAGCCAAGTTGTTTGAAGCAGCAACCCGTCTTGCCGGTGTGCTGGCCGGCTGCGACAGCGAAATGGAAACGGCGCTGGCCGACTATGGCAAATACCTGGGCACCGCCTTCCAGTTAACCGATGACCTGCTGGACTATACTGCCGACGCCGAAGAGCTGGGCAAGAACATAGGTGATGACCTAGCCGAAGGTAAACCCACACTGCCACTCATCTACGCCATCGCCCACGGGACAGAGCCACAGCGGCAGATGATCCGCCAGGCGATTGAACAAGGTGACGGCACCGAGCATATCGAGGCGATAATAGATGCGCTCAACACCTGTGGCGCATTGGAATATACCCAACAAAGGGCCTATGAAGAGTCTGACAAGGCCATAGAAGCCCTTTCGGTGCTGCCTGAGTCCGACTACAAGCTGGCGCTGATAAGCCTGGCCAAAATCGCCGTAGCCCGCAGTCACTGATAGGCTTAAGACGACGGATTAAAACCCATCAGTTGAATTTGTCGTTTAACCCAAGTAAAAAAGGAGCGCTCAAAGCGCTCCTTTTTGCTGTGTTGTTTATGGTGTGATTACTGCTCAAACACCAAGTTGTCGTCGCGATAGTCCACCTTGATCGGCTGCCCAGGCAGTAACTCGCCTCTAAGCAGCTTTTGCGCCAGTGGGTTTTCCACCTCTTGCTGCAGTGCCCGCTTAAGCGGCCTTGCACCATACACAGGGTCGAAGCCGGCTCTGGCGATAAAGCTCAGAGCGGCATCTGTGATCTCCAGCTCGAACTCTTTTTCTGCCAGACGTTGGCGCAGCGACTCGACCTGAATCGCGGCAATACTCTTGATATGCTCGCTCTCCAGCGGGTGGAACACCACGGTTTCGTCGATCCGGTTTAGGAACTCGGGGCGGAAGTGGTGCTGCACCACATTCATCACCTGAGCCTTCATCTCATCGTAACTTTGGTGACTGAACTGCTCCTGGATAATGTCGGAACCCAGGTTCGAGGTCATAATCACCACGGCGTTACGGAAGTCAACCGTACGACCCTGACCATCGGTCAGGCGGCCATCATCCAGTACCTGCAGCAGTATGTTGAACACATCCGGGTGTGCCTTTTCCACCTCATCGAGCAGGATCACCGAGTAGGGACGACGGCGCACCGCTTCGGTGAGGTAACCCCCTTCCTCATAACCCACATAGCCCGGAGGCGCCCCGACCAACCTGGAGACTGAGTGTTTCTCCATAAATTCGGACATATCTATCCGCACCATGGCGCTCTCTGTGTCGAACAGGAACTTGGCCAGCGACTTACACAGCTCTGTCTTACCTACCCCGGTGGGGCCGAGGAACAGGAAGGAGCCTATGGGCCGGTTAGGATCGGCCAGACCCGCGCGGCTACGACGAATAGCGTTGGCCACGGCATCGACCGCCTCATCCTGGCCTATCACCCGCTCATGCAGCGCATCTTCCATATGCAGCAGTTTTTCCCGCTCGCCTTCGAGCATCTTGGAAACCGGGATCCCGGTCGCCTTGGAAAGTACCTCGGCAATTTCAACATCCGTGACCTTGTTACGCAGCAAGGTCATATCCTGCATCTCGGCCTGAGACGCCAGATCCAGCTGTTTCTCCAGCTCGGGGATGCGGCCATATTGCAGCTCGGACATCCGGGTCAAATCACCGGCGCGGCGCGCCACTTCCATATCCAGTCTGGCTTGCTCCAGATCCGCCTTGATATGCTGAGTGCCCGCCAGCGCTGCTTTCTCTGTGTGCCAAATCTCATTAAGTTCGGCAGCCTTCTGCTCCACTTCCACCAGCTCGCTGCGCAGATGTTCGAGACGCTTACGACTGGCCTCATCGTTTTCCTTCGCCAACGCCTGCTCTTCCAGCTTGAGCTGAATGATTCGGCGTTCGAGGCGATCCAGCGGCTCCGGCTTGGAGTCTATCTGCATCCGAATGCTGGAAGCGGCTTCGTCGATAAGGTCGATGGCCTTGTCAGGCAGCTTACGATCTGACACATAACGGTGGGACATGGTCGCCGCCGCCACAATCGCCGGATCGGTAATTTCCACATGGTGGTGCAGCTCGTAGCGCTCTTTCAGACCACGCAGAATAGCGATGGTATCCTCGACACTGGGCTCATCCACCAGGACTTTCTGGAAGCGCCGCTCCAGCGCCGCATCCTTCTCAATATACTGACGATACTCGTCCAGAGTCGTGGCACCGACACAGTGCAGCTCACCGCGGGCCAGTGCCGGCTTGAGCATATTACCCGCATCCATGGCGCCATCGGATTTACCCGCGCCCACCATAGTATGCAGCTCGTCAATAAAGAGGATCACCTGGCCCTCTTCCTGAGCCAGCTCGTTGAGCACAGCCTTGAGTCTTTCTTCAAACTCACCACGGTATTTGGCACCGGCCACCAATGCGCCGAGATCCAGCGACAATACCCGTTTATTCTTGATGCCTTCGGGCACCTCGCCATTGACGATACGCTGCGCCAGCCCTTCGACAATGGCGGTCTTACCCACACCGGGCTCACCGATAAGCACAGGGTTGTTCTTGCTGCGACGCTGCAATACCTGCACTGTGCGGCGAATTTCATCGTCACGGCCAATAACAGGATCCAGCTTGCCCTGCTCGGCACGCTCGGTCAGATCTATGGTGTATTTTTTTAGCGCCTGGCGCTGATCCTCAGCATTGGGATCGTCCACCTTCTGGCCGCCACGCACGGCTTCGATGGTTTTCTCCATCAGCTCTTTGGTGGCACCGGCCTGCTTGAGGCACTGTGCCAGGGTGTCGTTACCTTCCAGTGCAGCCAGAATAAACAGCTCACTGGAGATATATTTGTCTTTGCGCTTCTGTGCCAGCTTGTCGCACAGATTCAGCAAACGTATCAGCGCCTGGGATAACTGAACATCACCGCCTGTGCCTTCCACCTGAGGCAAGCGCTCCAGCTCCTGACTTACCAGGGAACGCAGAGTGCTGACCTGGATACCGGCTTGGGTCAACAGCGGGTGAATTGAACCGCCATCCTGATTCAACAAAGCCATCATCAAATGGACGGGTTCTATGAACTGATGGTCACGGCCAAGAGCCAGAGATTGGGCATCCGAGATAGCAAGCTGAAATTTATTGGTCATACGATCGAGTCGCATACAGCCTCCTGAAACTCTCAAAATAAGGTATTACTTTGTTAGCTTAAAGATGGGGATGCTTTAACTAATTTCAAGTCAGACGAATGAAATAACCACTCAATCAGTGAGCCAAATAAGCGAGGCCATACGGCCGGTACGACCGTCTCGGCGGTAGGAAAAATAGTCTTTGTTGTTATAGGTGCAAGCATCCAAGGCATATACCTGCCGAACACCCGCCTGCTGCAATCTGAGCCTGGCAAGCCCCTGCAGATCGCCGAGAAACTTGTCCCCCTTGGCCACAAAGCAGTCGTCGGCCCTGGGGTCTTTATCGCAGAAATCGGCGCGCACTTCACCGCCTACTTCGAAGGCAGTTTTGCCTATGGCCGGTCCGAGGCAGGCGATAAGCTCGGAGCCAGGACGAAAACGGGCTATTCCCGCTTCAATGACGCCATCACACAGGCCGCGCCAGCCGGCGTGCAGCGCCGCCACCTGGGTGCCTGCACTGTCACACAGAAGTACGGGCAGGCAATCGGCGGTCATCACCACGGCCACATGCGCCTTGCTGTCGCTATAGCTGCCATCGGCAATCCTTAGGGGGTCACGCGCCAGGTCGACCACCTCTGTGCCATGGACCTGCTCCAGCCACGCCGGCTCGCAGGGCAGAGCCAGCCGCTTTGCCAATAAAGCACGGTTGGCCTGCACAGATGCGGGATCATCACCCACATGCAGCCCCAGATTCAGGCTGTCAAACGGCGGCTGGCTGACACCGCCATGACGCTGGGTCATGGCGATTCTGACATTGGCCGGCAGCGGCCAGTGGCAGCCGTACATGTTACAGATACTCCGGCGGATGCTCTTCGGTGTCTTTACGCAGCGCCTTGGTCAGCTCGACCATATCCTCGGGGATAGGTGCCTGCCAGCTCATCAGCTCACAGGTGATGGGGTGCACCAACTCCAGTCGCACTGCATGCAGCGCCTGGCGCTTGAAGTTTTTCAGCACTTCGAAGAAGGCTTCACTGGCGGCCTTGGGGGGTTTTGGACGACCACCATAGACGGGATCGCCCACCAACACATGACCTATATAAGCCATATGCACGCGGATCTGGTGAGTCCGGCCACTTTCCAGCCTCAAGCGCAAGCGGGTATGGGCGCGGAATTTTTCCGCCACACGATAGTGAGTCACCGCCGGCTTACCACTGTGGTGCACCGCCATATGAGTACGCTTGGTGGGGTGACGCCCGATAGGCTCATCCACTGTACCACCGGCTGTCATGGTGCCCAGCACTATGGCTTCATACTCACGGGTAATGTCGCGCGCCTGCAGCGCCGCCACCAGATGAGTCTGGGCCTCAACTGTCTTGGCTACCACCATCAGGCCTGTGGTGTCCTTATCGAGACGATGGACAATACCGGCTCTGGGCACATGTTCTATCTCGGGGCAATGATGCAGCAGGGCGTTCATCAAAGTGCCATCACTGTTACCGGCACCGGGATGCACCACTAAACCCGCCTGCTTGTTGATCACCAATATATGGTCATCTTCATAGACGATATTCAGATCGATAGCCTGAGCCTCGGCGTGCACCTCTTCTTCCAGAGTGGCTTGAACCTCTATCTCCTGAGATTCCAACACCTTCTCTCTGGGCTTGTTTACCACAGTACCATCAACGGACACTTTGCCATCGAGGATCCATTCCTTGATCCTGGTACGGGAGTAATCGGGAAACAACTCGGCCAAAGCCTGATCCAATCTCAGACCGGTTTGGGTTGCTGATATCTCGCTTTTTAGATTAATCTCTTGCGTCATAGGAACCGTCCCCAGTTAATGGGGTCAAAAACTGTGTACTTTCTGGTACACTCGGAATCGGCCATTTTATCGTGAAATGGAAAAATTCTTAACTACAACTTACTCAAGAATCGAATTCAAGTATGCATAATATTGCCAAAGGCGCTGCCATAGCCTTTTTTTCGCTGGCCATTGTGGCCTGTAGCAGCAAACCGGAAGACGACTTAATTACCAGCAAGCTGTCTCCGGACGTTCTCTACTCCCAGGCCCGCACCTCTATGGAGCTGGGTAACTATACCAAGGCTGTGCGTTCACTGGAGGCATTGGATTCCCGCTTCCCCTTTGGCCCACACAAGACTCAGGTTCAGCTGGATCTGATTTATGCCTACTATAAGTTGGATGATACCCCGTCGGCAGTCGCCAACATCGACAGATTTATCCGCCTCAACCCCACCCACCCGGATATTGACTATGTCTACTATATGCGTGGACTGGTGAATATGCAGGCCGACAACTATCTGTTCCATGACATGCTCAATATAGACAGAAGCGACAGGGATCCTCAGTTTGCCCTCGATGCCTTCAAGGACTTCGAGCGTCTGATCAAGACTTATCCCAACAGCAAGTATGCGGCCGACGCCCAGAAGAGAATGCAGCACCTGAAGAATCGTCTGGCGCTGTATTCGGTTAAAGTGGCCGAATACTACCTGAAAATGAATGCCTGGAGCGCAGCCGCCATCAGGGCCCAGTCTGTAATGGAAACCTATCCAGGCACCCCATCGATAGAGCGCGCCCTTGAGATCATGGCCACCGCCTACGATGAGCTGGGTCAGGAGCAGTTAAAACAGCACGTACTCACTGTCATGCGTGCCAACTATCCGGGGAATGACCTCCTCAAGGATTAATCCCTTAACGCCCCACTTTCACGTGGGGCGTTTTGTTTTCAGAGCAAGACCAAGCCCTGCCCCCCTTAAGCTTCAGGATCCGGCTTTCCAGGTCGAGTTTTCGATTTGGCTAATTCACCCCTAGCCCAGTAATGACGCGGCTTTCGCTCAAAAGCTAAGCAATACGCGCCTTTTCGAGTAAAACTTGCTCAAACACGCGATATTTTGAAATATTTATCAGAAAAGAGTTGACTCAAAACCGTAAAAGTCTTTTAATGCACGCCGTCGCCCGAATAGCTCAGTTGGTAGAGCAGCGGATTGAAAATCCGCGTGTCCCTGGTTCGATTCCGGGTTCGGGCACCACCTTCAACTTTAAGGTGCTCAGGCGACTGAGGAAATTGCAAGGCAGTACAGTGCAGGTGTGGTGGAATTGGTAGACACGCCAGCTTCAGGTGCTGGTGCCCTCACGGGCGTGGAAGTTCAAGTCTTCTCACCTGTACCACTTTGCAATAATAGTTAGCTGTACGTTAGACTCTAAGTGTGCAGGTGTGGTGGAATTGGTAGACACGCCAGCTTCAGGTGCTGGTGCCCTCACGGGCGTGGAAGTTCAAGTCTTCTCACCTGTACCAATCATTTAAACCTCGCGATGCGAGGTTTTTTTGTATCCAAAATTTGCCTCTCTCTCGTCTCACGCGCTTCATACTTTTTTGCTATACCTTTTGTATGGCTCAACAAATTGGAATGACAGAGCCTGATCCAAGGATGTATTACCCTCTGGACTAAGGTTCTCAAGCATGAAGTTACAACTGAAACACAAGATGTTGCTCGGTATGGCCGTGCCTCTTCTCTTGATGCTGCTACTCTGTGGTATCGCCATCAATATCATGAACAAAATCGACTCAGGGGTAGAAAATATCTACAGCGACCGGGTTGTACCACTCAAAGATCTCAAAAGCATTGGCGATGATTATGCCGTCTTTGTCATAGATGCCATCAATAAGGCCAATGCCGGAGACTTCAGTGCCGAACAAGCCAGAACCGCACTGGATGAAGCAGACAAGAGCATCAAACAGAGATGGCAGGACTACACAGCTACTCAGTTAACCGCCAGAGAGTCACAACTGGTCAATGAGGCCAAGCGGCTGTTTATTCCCGCCGATGAGCAAATAAAACGTCTGCAAAATAAATTGGCCACCATGAGCGGTAATATTCAGGGCCAGCTCAGCCAGGAAATTATTCCTCTCTATCAGGTGATAGACCCCATCAGTGGCAAGATTGCCGAGTTGGTGACCCTGCAATTGGATGTCGCCAGGCAGGAAAGAGATCAGGCTCAGAACCTTTACTCCTCTTCCGTTGTGCTGTTTATCTCTCTGGTCAGTGTGGCAATTATCGCCAGCTTGCTGCTCAGTGTTTGGGTCAATCGCAGCGTCATGTTACCCATAGGCGATATTCTCACCCAGCTGAAGAAAATTCGCAGTGACTCAGACTTAACCGTGCAGTTCAAAACCTTCAACGCCGACGAGCTGGGGCAGATATCCGATAACTTAAGAGATGTGATATCTCACCTCAGGGGGATACTCAACAACATTGCCAATGCCGCCAATACGGTCAGCGACTCGGCGACCGAGCTCTCAAGCTTCACCCAACAAACCAACGAGCGCATGCACAGACAACAGGCCGAGACAGAGCAGACGGCTACCGCCATGAATGAAATGACCGCCACAGTCTCCGAAGTAGCCCAAAGTACCACGGCCGCTGCCGACTCGGCCCACAGCGCCGATGCCAGTGCCGCCAATGGCGATTCAATAGTGCAGGAGTCGATTGCCAGCATGGTGGCACTCTCAGCGCAAATTCAGGGTACGGCGCAGGTGATCACCCATCTGGCCAATGAAAGCCAAAACATAGGCAGGGTACTGGATGTGATTAAGGGAATTGCCGAGCAGACCAATCTGCTGGCACTGAACGCCGCCATTGAAGCGGCCAGGGCCGGCGAGCAGGGCCGGGGTTTTGCCGTGGTGGCCGATGAGGTAAGAACCCTTGCCAGTCGCACCCACAGCTCAACCCAGGAGATTGAGTCCATGATAGCCACCCTGCAGACAGGTGTGCAGGAGGCGGTGACAGCCATGGAGCAAGGCATCACTCAGGTCGAGCAGGCCAACAGCAAGGCCAATATGGCCGGCGAGGCCTTGAAAGAGATAGTGGTGTCAGTCGACTCCATCGCCCAGCTCAATACTCATATCGCCACCGCAGCCGAAGAGCAAAGCAGTGTGGCGGAGGATATCAATCGCAGCATTATGGCAATAAGCGACATCACCCAACAATCGGCCCAGGCAGCCAACGAGTTGACCGAGTCGGTCAGCAACTTAAGCCATCTGGCGGAAAACATGCGCGCCGAAGTGGCCCGCTTCCGACTCTAACTCGCTGAGGGCCCTTCGGGGCCTATTTTTTATTCCCTGCCAGCTCCAAGCCTTTTGTGAACCAAAAACCTTTACTTCAATCCCTGACAGACTCCTCGAAAAAAGCCGTCTGCACAGCAGAGCAAAAAAGAGCCACAACCGCTAAAGACTACGACTGCAACTAAAACAAAACCGCGGACATGCCGCGGTTTTCGCCTGTGCCTGGAAAGCTAGATTTTGAATTGGCTCACCGCCTGATGCAGGTAATCGGCGCGGTGGCGAACCTCATCGGATGCAGTGGCATTCTCCTCTGCCGCCTGAGCCGATTCTTCGGCAATATCGCGGATCACCACCACGTTCTTGTTCACCTCGGCGGCCACCATACTTTGCTCTTCAATGGCGGCGGCTATCTGAGTGCTCATGTCCATGATATTGGTGACATCGGCATTGATCTGCGCAAGCAAGGTGCCGGCACTGGCCGCCTGTTGGGCACTCTCACCGCCCTGCTTCTGACTCTGCTCCATGATATCCACAATCGAATGGGTACGGCTCTGCAGGGTTTGAATGATGCTGGCAATCTCTTCGGTCGACTCCTGAGTTCGCATCGCCAGACTGCGCACCTCATCGGCCACCACTGCAAAGCCTCTGCCTTGTTCTCCGGCCCTGGCCGCCTCAATGGCAGCGTTCAGTGCCAACAGATTGGTTTGTTCGGCGATACCGCGGATCACATCCAGTACGCTGCCTATGGTCTGACTGTCTTTTTCAAGCTCGGCCACCACATTGGCCGAGTCATCCAACTGCTGTGCCAAAGACTGGATCTTGCTGATGGTATCCTCAACGCCAATCTGGCCTTCCTGGGCGTTGTGGTGGGTCTGCTCCGCCTTCCCGGCGGCCAGTTCGGTATTCTTGGCAATCTCGTCTATGGTGGCGCCCATCTCGGTGATCGCTGTGGCAACCATATCGGTTTCATTCAGCTGCTTGGACACACCTTCCGAGGCGCTGATGGCATTGCGGGACAGCTCTTCACAGGACTGGCGCATGGCATCAACAGATTCGATAACCTGCTCGATCAGCTTCTGGAAACTCTCCACCATGCTGTTGAAATGACGTCCTATCATGCCCAGTTCATCGTTGGAGCCCACATCGCAGCGTAGTGACAGATCTTTTTGCTGCTCAATGCGGGAAATAACGCCTGTGATACGCTCGACCGGCCCCATGATGCTGCGGATAATCACCACAGTGCTAATCACCAGCACCAAGGCGATCAGGCCAAACAGCGCCAATCCCAGCATGAAGCTGTTCTGCTGCTCGTTTTCCACCTTGGCTATCGCCAACTCTCTCAGCTTGGTGGATGAGCTTTCCGTGGCAAAGATCGCCTCTCGCAGCTGCCCCATCATGCCCTTGGACTCGTCGAGTCCCAGCTGCTGTTCCTTGGCCACCAAACTCTTGAAGCTTTGCTGGTACTTGCTCATCAGTTGCTCAATATTGCTACGAACACTGTAGTCCAGCAAACTGGCGCTCAAGGCTTCATTGAAGCGTTCAATATTGCTATCAAACTTATTGAGGTAGCTGAGATCCCGCCGCAACATAAAGTCTTTCTCGTTACGCCTCAGTTGCAGCATCAACACCATAAGCTCAGGCACGTTATGTTCTGCCACCAAGCTTTCGACATTGTGCACCGCAGAGCGTAACTCACCGTAGAGGCCACTCTTGGGATCCAGGCCTATCTCCTGTTGCAATTTCACCACCCCGGCAAACAACTGTCGGTAGCTGGCCAAATCACGGTTAAAGCTGTTTATCGGTGCCTCGGGGAGATCATACTCCTTGAAGATGACCGCCAACTCTTGCATCAACTGCGCCGTGGCCTGTGCTTCCTGCTGATGTATCTCGACATACTTGAGATCCTGGCGGCCAAAAAAATCCTTTTCATTCTTGCGCATGCTTAATACTTCTTTGTCCAGCTCAACCACTTTCTGGATGGCGATGGACAGTTCAGTCTGCACCGAGCTGGAATATTGCTGCAGTGCAAACATCAATACCAAGGCGCCTATCGAAACAGCGGCACTCAGTAACAACTTGTGGCGAATAAGCATGGTGTTACCTCAATAAAAAACAGTCACTCTAAAAAAATAGTCGCAATTCTGTTGCCGTGTTAGCTGAGTTAATCCGGTAACAAAAATGTCACCTTATATTGTCAATGATTAACCTATTGAAAAACAGTCACTAGCCTTGTCACAGTGCAAAAAAAACTAAAAAAAATTCTATTAACTGAGTCAAAAAAACCGAAAGCGCCAAGCATCTGTCTTTCATGAGGGTTTTTGCCTTTCAAACAACAATTGCATACAGTATTCAAAAATTTAAAATGCACACAAGGAAGCGCAACACCATGAAAATAATTCCAGCAGAGCAAATCCAACAGGTGTTGGATTTCCCATCCCTGATAACCGCCCTCAAACATAGCTTTGCCAACGCCCCCGATCTTCCCAAGCGAAATCTTTACCCGCTGGACAAGAGCAGCAAGGATGCCTTCGCCGTACTACCGGCTTGGGATGATTCGGCAATTGCCGTCAAGGCATTCAGTTACTTTCCGGAAAACCCCAGTCGCAACGCCGAGCTCAAGAGCCTCTACTCGCAGATACTGTTATTCAGCCGGGAAACAGGTGAACCCTTGGCTTTACTTGATGGCACCAGCATTACCTACTGGCGTACAGCGGCCGTCTCGGCCTTGGCCGCTGCCTCACTGGCACGGGAAGATGCCAGTCACCTGCTGCTGTTCGGCACTGGTAATCTGGCAAGCTATATGGCACTGGCTCATGCCGCCGTCAGACCGATAACCGAAATCGCTATCCGGGGCCGCAGCCGGGATAAGGCTGCCAGAGTAATGGAACTGATAGGCGCTAAACGCCCGGATATCCGACTCAGTTTTTGCGAGGAGATAGAGCGGGATGTTGCCAACGCCGATATCATCAGCTGCGCCACCGGCAGCCCCGTGCCTCTGTTTGATGGCAACTGGGTAACATCCGGCACCCATGTCGATCTGGTAGGCAATCATCATCAGGATGCGCGGGAGTGCGATACCGAGTTGGTGCTCAGATCTCAGGTCTTTGTCGATAACCGCAGCAATGTGTTTGCCGAGGCCGGAGAACTGCTGCTCCCCAAGGCTGAAGGCGTATTCCAACTAGAGCAGGTTAGCGCCGAGCTGGCCGAGCTTTGCCGCGCAGAACACAGCGGCAGACAAAACCGCGAGGAAATCACCCTGTTCAAGAGTGTTGGCAGCGCCTTGGGAGATTTATCGGCCGCCAATCTGGTGTATCGCACCCTGTATCCAGGCGATAACACTTGAATCTGCCCGCTCCCGGTCATTGGACTCGGCCAAATAACTGCAACAGAATAAAGCGTAGAAAACAGCCGATAATTGACAGTTAACAATAAAACCTAATAGATTGATTAACAATGACTTTTAAATAGAATACTTCAGTAAGCAAAATACTGGAGGATTTTTTTAATTCTTTTTTAAACCTTTTAAGCGGGTCAAACTATCCAATTACCATGACTCGCCCAAACCATTAAGGACAGCCCAGTGAATGCCAGCCCGCAGCTGACAGAAACCAGATACCAGCAAGAAGTGGACTTCCCGCTGGTGCAGCGTGCCCGTTTGGGGGACAAGCTTGCCTTCGCCGAGCTCTACCGTCTGCACCATGGCAGAGTCTATGCACTGTGTTTGCACCTGGCCGGCCAGGTGCCACTGGCAGAAGAGATGACCCAGGACTGCTTTATCCGTGCCTGGGAGAAGCTGGACCAATTCCGCGGTGAAAGCAAATTCAGTACCTGGCTGCACAGCCTGAGCGTCAATCAGGCATTGAGTAGTTTGAAGAAACAGCGCAGCTTCTGGGCCAGATTTCTGCCTGTGACCACAGAGGCAGACACAGAAGAGTCGACCACAACCCACACGGAGGAAACCTCTGTGTTGGAGCGTAAGATCCTCAAGTTACCCGAGCGGGCCAGAGTCGTGTTTGTGCTGTTTGCCATTGAGGGCTACAGCCATGAAGAGATAGCCGCCATGATGGGCACAAGTACCGGCACCAGCAAGGCGCAGTACCACAGGGCAAGAAACTTGCTTCAGGAGATGTTGTCATGAACAAGCAGCCAACATTGGAACAACTGATAGAACAACTGCCACGGGAAAAAACACCCGAGCGCGACCTCTGGCCTGAAATCGCCGCCAGGCTGGAACAATCTCAGCCACCCAAGGCCGCAAAATCCAGCAACGGCTGGCGCAATCTGGCCATCGCCTGCAGCCTGCTGTTGGTGTCCCTGCTCGGCTATCAGGGATTGCAGCAAACCCAAAGCCGCGTCGACCCACAGATGCTGGCCATGCTGGAGCAGTTGCAGTATCAACACCAACAACAGGTGAAACAACTGGAAGCCAGTGTCAATTTCGGCCAATGGCAAAAAGTCAGCATGACCACGCCGCTCAGTCGCGGCATAGATGAACTCAGGGAAGCCGCAACGCAGATATTCCAGGCACTAAAACAAGACCCGACCGATCAACAACTTTGGCAACTCTGGCTTTGGGTACAGCAAAGGGAGATAGAGCTGCTCACCCGGGGTGAACAACTGCCCACTCAACTCGACCAACAAGGAATCAGCATATGAACAAGATATCACTAACCCTACTCTCCTCAGCCCTGCTGCTGAGCCCGGTATTGCAGGCGGCCGAGAAGGTCGATCAAAGCGCGGCGCTGGAGTCCGGAGCTAAATTGAATATCAAGATCCAACGGGGTGAGGTGAAGATCCGCAGTTGGGACAAGGCTGAAGTCGCCATCAAGGGCAAGCTGGATGAGCTCAGTGAAGGCCTGGTGTTTGGTCAGCAGGGCGGCAGCTTTGTTATCGAAGACAAGCTGCCAAAGAGCTATAACAGCCGGGACAAAGACGGCTCAAAGCTGGAGATCTTTCTGCCCGCCACAGTCAATATGAAGCTTAAAGGCGTTTCCGCCGATTATGACCTTCAAGGATTGGAGGGTGAGATCAGCTCGGCCAATGTCAGTGGCGATATCAAGGGCCAGGATCTCAAAGGCAATCTGCAACTGACAACGGTTTCCGGCAGTATCCTCACCCAGAGGAACCAGGGTGAACTGTATCTGGAAACCGTTTCCGGCGACATTGAGGATAAACAGAGTCTGGGCAAGGTGAGTTATCGCCTGGTGAGCGGCAAACTGAACGCCGAGAGTGATGCCATTGAAGTGGAGCTGGATCAGGTCTCGGGCAAGAGTCAGTTGACCCTGAAGGCTCCCGAGTCACTCAAGGCCAGAACCGTCAGTGGCGACTTGAGTATTGCCATGCAGAGCCTGGCCGGCAATGCCAATGTCGATAGCGTCAGTGGCGATATTGAACTCAAGTTTGCCAAACTGCCGAATGCCGCCTTTGATATCAGCGGTGGCCCAGGCGGCAAGATTGACAACCAACTGACTCAGGACTCACCGAAAAAAGCCAAGTACACCAAGGCTGAATCGCTGCAGTTCCAAAGCGGTTCCGGCCAGGCCGATGTCAGTATCAACACCATCAGTGGCCGGATTAAACTGCAGCAATAATCAGCTGTATCGCACCAAGGCCTCCAGCTGGCCTTGGTGCCTTTTCTTCAGCCTACCGAGGCTATCTCGGCTTCGGTCAGATAACGCCACTCACCGGGTTCCAGTTCACTATCCAGCTCTATGGCGCCGATTGACTCACGATGCAGGGCTTCCACTTTGTTGCCCACAGCGGCAAACATACGTTTCACCTGATGATATTTGCCTTCGGTAATGGTCAACAAGACTTCGGTCGGGCTAATCAGCTGCAGCTGCGCTGGCCGGGTCAGCCCCTCTTCCCGGTGCAGCGCCAGGCCGGCGGCAAATTGCGGGATCAAGTCTTCAGTAACAGGGGTGGCCAGCCACACCCGGTAGCGTTTGCCGCATTCCTTCTTGGGAGAGGTTAGCTTGTGTGACCACTGGCCATCGTCGGTAATCAACACCAGACCTGTGGTATCGGCATCCAGGCGCCCGGCAATGTGCAGGCTCTCGGGCTTTTCTATCTCCAGTAGACTGATGACCGAAGGATAGACTTCATCCACGGTTGAGCAGATGGTATCGACCGGCTTATGTAACATCAGATATCTGTTGCCTATCAAGCTGATAGGTTCACCATCGAAACACACTCTCATGCCATCACGCACCTTGAAGCTGGAGTCCTTGACGATTTCACCATCGACACTGATTTCACCGCGGTGCAGCGCCTTCTTGGCCATGGAACGGGTCAGCTCTGTAGACTCACAGATAAATTTATCTAAACGCACTTGGCTATCCAACCTCTTGAGTTTATGCCGTGTCAATTGCGCGCCATTATGGAGCCTGACGGACTAAAGGGCAAAGACTTGCTTGCGTACCAGCTACACCGGCTGCAGACTCGGGATATCCGCCTCACGATAAGGCCATCTAGCCTAATATGCAGACCGATATTCAAGACTCTCAAGCCGCCAATAACTCCTTGACTGAAACCGACAACCCGGCCTTGGCGAAAATTTATCACAAGATGATCAGCGGCGAGGAATATTGCTGTGTGGATCCTGAACTGCTGCGTTTTCGTGCCAAACAGCAAGGGCTAAACCGCAAAGCCAATCTGGATCCCGATGGCCATATTCCTCCAGGACTACTGCCCAATCTGGCACCGAATGCCATGATCTGCACGCCATTCTTTGTCAGTTATGGCATCAATCTGCAACTGGCATCCGGAGTATTTATCAATACCAACGCCACTTTGCAGGACAATGCCCCCATCACAATCGGCGCCAACAGCATGCTGGGCCCCAATGTGCAGTGCTATACGGCAACCCACCCGCTGGAGGCAACTCCCCGCATTGCCGGGTTGGAAACCGCCCGCGCCATACATATAGGTGAGCGGGTCTGGATCGGGGGTGGCGCCATCATATTGCCAGGCGTGCACATAGGTGACGAGGCTGTCGTCGCAGCAGGCAGCGTGGTCACCAAGGATGTACCCGCCGGCACCTTGGTGGCCGGAAATCCAGCGAGGGTCAAACGCTCACTCAAATAAGCGCCTGTAACCTTTGCTTACAACTCCCGCGCCGCAGAGGCTCGCTGTCGCCGCTGCGGGACTTGTTTACATTCCCGCACTAGCCTTAACATAGGCATCACTGCGGTTTTCCCGAACAAACGGGTGTGCAGCCAATCTGATAAAAATGCCCCCTCGCGGGACAGCAAAGAACAAAGAAAAGGAAACAGCATGAGAAAAGTACTCATTGGGGGATTGTGTGCCTCACTCATCGCAGGCCTATCTGCCTGTAATGACAAAACGGCTGAGACCCAGGCTGAAACAGCCAAACAGCCGGAAGTCGCCAAAACCGCAACTGCCGCCGCCGTCAGCCAAGCTCTGGGCTCGGGAATTGAGTTTGCCAACTTTGACAAGTCTGTTCGTCCTCAGGATGACTTCTATACCTATGTCAACGGCGGCTGGATCAAGAACACAGAGATCCCGGCAGATCGCACCAGCACAGGCGCTTTCTATGATCTCAGGGAAAAATCCCGTGACGATGTCAAAGCCATTATTGAAGAGGTGGCGCAGAGCAAAGATCTCAAGCCCGGCAGTGACGAGCAAAAAGTGGCCGACCTTTACCGCTCCTTTATGGACAGCGATACGCTCAACCAGCTGGGGATCAAGCCACTGGAGAGTGAGCTGGCAATCATAGATGCCATCAAAGACAAGCAAGCTCTGGCGGCCTACTTCGGCAAGAGCCAAATTCTCGGTGGCGGCACGCCCATGGCCTTCTATATCGATGTCGATGCCAAGGACTCTAGCCGCTATGCCACCCATATCTGGCAATACGGCCTGAGCCTGCCAGAGAAAGACTATTACTTCAACGAAGGTGAGCGTTTCGTCAACATTCGCAAGGCCTTTGTTGAGCATATCGCCAAGATGTTCACCCTGGCCGGTTTCGCCGAGCCACAGCAAAGCGCCGAAGCCATCATGAAGCTGGAAACCGCCATCGCCGCCAAGCATTGGGATGTGGTTGAAAGCCGTGACAGCACCAAGACCTACAACAAATTTGAGGTCAAAGAACTGTCAACACTGGCGCCGGATATCGACTGGAACGCCTACCTGACTGCGCTTGGCGCCGACAAGCAAGCCGATATCATCATCAATCAGCCCAGCTTTATCGAAGGCCTGAACCAGATAGTCAAAGACACAGATCTGGCGACCTGGAAGACATATATGCGCTGGCAGCTGTTGACCCACTTCGCCTCAGATCTGAGCGAGCCGCTGGATAAAGAAAACTTCGAGTTCTTCGCCAAGACACTCAACGGCCAGCAAGAACAGGAACCTCGTTGGAAGCGCGGTGTAGCCAAGGTCAACAGCCTGCTGGGTGAAGTCGTGGGTAAAGTATACGTCAAGCGCCACTTCGCCCCTGAAGCCAAGGAGCGGATGGAGCATCTGGTGGAAAACCTGCGCGGTGCCTACGCCGACAGCATAGATGAACTTGAGTGGATGGGCGCAGACACCAAAGTCGCCGCCAAGGAAAAACTGGCCAAGTTCAACCCGAAAATCGGCTATCCCGACAAGTGGGAAGACTACAGCAAGCTGACTATCAAGGCTGACGACCTGGTCGGTAACGAGATCCGCGCCGGTGAAATGGAACATCAGAAGCAACTGGCCAAGTTGGGCAGCCCCATAGACAAGGGCGAATGGCACATGACGCCACAAACCGTCAACGCCTACTACAACCCGACCATGAACGAAATCGTGTTCCCGGCCGCCATCTTGCAGCCACCTTTCTTTAATATGGCTGCCGACGATGCCGTCAACTATGGTGGTATAGGTGCGGTTATCGGCCATGAGATGGGGCACGGCTTTGACGATCAGGGTGCCAAGTTCGACGGCGAAGGCAATATGCGCGACTGGTGGACCGAGCAGGATCTGAAAGAGTTTGCCGCCCGCGGTAAGGCGCTAATCGCCCAGTATGACGGCTACTATGTGTTTGACGACCTGCACGTTAACGGCAGTCTGACCCTGGGTGAAAACATCGGCGATCTCTCTGGTGTCACCATAGCCTACAAGGCCTACAAAAAATCCTTGGCGGGCAAAGAGGCTCCGGTAATCGATGGTCTGAGCGGTGATGAACGCTTCTTCCTCGGCTTCGCTCAAATCTGGCGCGCCAAGATCAAAGAGGAAGCCATGCGCAACCGAGTGGCCACAGATCCTCATTCACCGGCCAAGTTCCGCGCCATAGGTTCACTGTCCAATATGCCGCAGTTCTACAGCACATTTGACGTGAAGCCAGGTGACGGCATGTATATTGAACCGGCCCAGCGCGTGAAAATCTGGTAATTTTACGCTTGCCAACAAAGGCGCCTCAAGGCGCCTTTGTTTTTAGATGAATAAAGTTTCATTTGAGGTTCAGCAAGGGTTCAGAGCCAAGTGCTACATTGGAGTCAAAGCCACTTAGAAGTCATTCTGGATGCGAGGCCCCATGACCCGATTATTCCGCACTTTCCTGGTTTTCCTGTTATTGCTTTCGGCGCGCACCGCCTACGCTCAGCCTTCAGAATATGAAGCTGAACTGAGAGAAGACAGCAGTTACAGCCTGCGCCAAAACTCGGCCATCCCATTCAATGCCCTCAAGAAACAAAGCTTCAGCGCCCCAAGGCAGCCCGTTTCCAGCCTCAATGCCCTCTATAAGCAGGCACCTTTGGCACAAAATGAATTGCACAGTCTCCTGTCACAGATAGCCAATCAGAGCGAGACTGAGCTGCTCCTTGCCAAAGTGAAAGAGCGTCAACGGGCCGAAGCCAAGGTGGCGCACAAGCTGAATAACGACCCCGCCGCCCTGACAGATCTGGTGCGAGCCACCCTGATAGCCGACAACCTTGATGACCTGCAGCTGGCCTTTGACACCCTGAATAAACAGGCCAATGTGCTACAGGTCAAAGACAGGTTTGCCCAGCCCAAGGCCTCAGGTTATCGGGATATCAACCTGCTGCTGCAGCTGCCGAAAAGTGGCCTGATTGCCGAAGTCCAGTTGCACTTAAGGGAGATTGCCGCCATCAAAAACGGCGCCGAGCACCAAGTCTATGAAGAGGTGCAGGCGATGGAACGCAAGGCTGCCCGCGAGCAAAGGCCTTTGAGCGAGCTGGAACTGGCCCGGATCCAGAAGCTGCGCCAGGAATCACACAAGCTGTACCACAAGGCCTGGTTGGGTTATAAACGCCAACAAACCCAGACTCTTGGTATAGAAAATACCATAGTCGCCTGACAAAGCTTGTCAGCGGCCAACAAGCCGCTATACTCCAGCGCATTGACCCTCGGCCAAAGCGTAAAATCATGCATGAAATCATAGAGCAACTGCAGGAACTGTCAGAGCAGGTTCCCGTACCGCTGGATCTGCCCGGCTTTGACGATCTGGTGGATATCGAAGAGCAGATACTCATCCCTCTGCCTTCGGAGCTGAAAGAGTATCTGCTGCATGCCAGTGATGTTATCTATGGCAGCCTGGAGCCGGTGACCGCTGCCGATCCCCAGTCCCACACCTATCTGCCGGAAGTGACCTCCTATGCCTGGTCGCTGGGAATGCCCAGAGATCTGATTGCCATTTGCCAAACCGGCGATGACTTTTACTGCATAGATCAGGAAGGTGTGGTCTACTTCTGGAACCAGGACGGCCTGGATGAAGAAGATTGCTGGGAGTCATTCTGGCAATGGGTCGAAGACGTCTGGCTGCAAAGCTGACACAAGCAGGCACGCCCAAGGCGCCCCGCCATCAGACAAACAGAAAAAACAGGAAGCATTATGTCCAAACAATATCCGCTCAACGCCATCGAGTTTCAGTGCCTGCGCCAATCTCTTGGCTTGGGTACCGCCCAGGCCGCCGAGTTGCTGAAAGTCGATGAAGCCGAGTTGCTCTCCTGGGAAACGGGCGAGGCGCAGGTAAGCGAACTGGCCCAGAAAAAACTGCTGGAAATCGATGATATTATCGAGATGCAGGTGCTGAACACCTGTGACGGTATCGAGGCCATGTTCAAGAAAGAACCCAAGCGCCGTTTGGCCTTTGTGGTTTATCCCACCCAGGCGATTTACACCCAGTACAACCCTGAGTTTTTAAGCTCGTTGCCACTCACTGAGCTGTACAACACCGCTGCCTGGCGGATCAAGAAAGAGTGCAAACTGGTGCTGGAAGTGGATATCAGCCTGGTGCCATTGGATGTGGAATCCTACAAGGCCTTCAGAGAGCAGCAAGGCGGGTTGGGTGAGAGCCGCGAAAGCCGCGCCAAGTGGGCGGCCGCGCAGCTCTGAAATATCACGGCCCTGAAATACCGCGGCTTTGAAACCAGAGTTTGAATTAATCAGTTAAATTGGCGCTGGCTTTGTCCAGCGCCTTTTTCATTGCCGGACGCAGGTTAAGCCTGTCTCGGTAAGCCGCCAGTTTTGGCGGGATCTGCTGCTCAAAAATGGTGGCCCAGTTCAGGGTATGGGCCAGCAGTATATCGGCCACAGTCAATTCATCACCGAGCAAAAATGGGCTATCTGGCAACCACTGCTCGGCAATGGCCGCGGCCTTGTTGAACTCCCATACGGCCGTGGCTTGAATCGCCGCCACCCGCTGCTCCTCCGGCAAGGCAAACCTGTGCTTGCCCATGGTCCATAACGGCTGCTCCAACTCGGTTATCACAAAGCTCAACCATTGATGATGATGCCCGGAGGCTGCCGTGCCTGGCTTGGGCAACAGACGCCCCTCACCGTAACGCTCGGCCAGATAGAGCATAATGGCCGCCGATTCGGTCAATACCAGACCGTCATCCTCGAGCACGGGGATTTTGCCGCAGGGATTAAGCGCCAGGAACTCAGGAGTGCGATTCTGCTGCTTGGCCATATCAACAAAGTGAAACTCCCAGGGCAGTTCCAGCTCTTCCAACAACCAGGAAACCCGCAGCGCCCGGCTTCGCGGCGTGCCATAGAGTCGAATCATATTACTTTCCTTAAATTGCCCTGTCGCCATAAGCAATGGCTAACGCAGGTATGGTGGCAGAAAAGGCGCCCGCAGGCGCCATGATGATAAGGTCAACAACAAGATACTCCCACTGCCTCAAGCTTGTCACTCTGTCCTTATTTCTCGGCTCTTATGTATCACCTCTTATCTCAACTCTCCAGCATCCGACCCTTGCCAGTTTGCCATCAAGGGCCGGGTGCCTGCCTCAGAAGTTAAGACTGACCTTGGTGTAGATGAAACGGCCTCTGGGGTTGTGCACAGACATCACATAGCCATAGAGATCCGCATCGCCATCGCCTATGGCAAACGGCGGCTCTTCATCCAACAGGTTATTGACCCCGAGCGTCCACTTGAACATCTCGTTGAAACGGTAGGAAGCCTGCAAGTCCACCAGGAACTGGGCATCCACCATACGTGACTTGTTCTCGGTAAAGTCGAGGGCGCCGTCGAAGTTGATGTCCGGCGTATCCTCAAATTCGCCTATGTAGCTGACATTGAGGTTGGCGGCAAAGTCGCCCATGGTCCAGTTAGTGCTGGCCAGCCAGCGGTACTGGGGATACTCATACTCGCCGGTATAATCCAGGCCGTCCTTTTCAAACTTGTCCAGATAGCTCCACTCAAGACCAAACTTGAGATCGCCATAGTTGTCCAGTTCCAAGCCGTAGTGAGCCGAGATATCCAGGCCCTGAGCCTCCTGGGAGCTTAAGTTAACAAAGCTTGAGTGAATCACATCAAGCACCCCGAGCGGCTCGCCACCGGCGGGGGGCAGACGCACACAGATAGCACTGTTTTGATCATTACAGTTGGCGGCATAGATATCGCCCAGAGGCTGCTCGTCTATCTTGTTGTCCTGGGTGATGTTCCAAATATCGAAGCCGATATCGAACTTCTGGCTCGGCGCCCAGATCATGCCTATGTTCCAGGTTTCCGACTCCTCGGCGTCCAGATCCGGGTTACCGGCAAATACCGTGTTGTAATCCAGCACCTCACAGTCGGCCTCTGAGATACCCTGAGCGGCGCAGGCATAGGTATCTTTAAAGAAGTTACTCTTTTCCGAAGGGCCCAGGCCTATCTGGGCCAGCGATGGCGCCCGGAACCCCTGGGCCCAGGAGGCGCGCATGCTCAAGTCTTCTGTCATGCCCCAATGGAACGCCACCTTGGGATTGGTGGTGGAGCCAAAATCGCTGTAGTGATCGTAGCGCCCCGCCAGTTGCAGCTCGAAGCTGTCGGTCACCGGAATGGAAAACTCCAGGTAGGCGGCATACTGATCGCGCTCGGCCGCGGCGGAAACCGCTTCAGTCCCGAAGATAAGCCCGCGCTGGAACTGCTCATCGGGCACATCGCTAACATCCTCTTCTCGATATTCCATCCCGGCAGCCAGCATGATATCCCTGTCTGCCAGGGTAAAGGCATGCCCCGAAATGCTGGCATCATAAGCGGTAATATGTGACTTGCCCTGACGCACCAGACTGGTGGTAATGGCATCTATCACTTCGGGTGAGTTGATGGTGCCGCCAAAGGGGTTGTAGTTGCCGAGATTGATTTGCTCCTGCAGATAGTCCACCCGCACCCAGCCCTGGCTGCGATCCCCTGTCTGGGTCGACTCACTGCGCCCCTTTTGGGCCGAGACTTCCCAGTCCCACTCCTTGAAGCTGCCGCGCAGACCGGCCACCAATCTCAAGCTGTCGGACTCGATATCCCAGCGGCGGGGACCGGCATCCACTGTGCGGAAGCGGCCTATGTCAATGTCCTGACCAAAAGGATTGTTGGGATGTGAACCGGGAACCGTCAAACCTGCAGTTTCATCCAGCGGTGTGGCGGCACCACCGGCCTTGGAGGTATTGTGCTGAGCCGCCAACTCCAAAAAGGCGGTCAGGGAGTCACTCAGGTGATACTCAAACTGACCTATGGCGCCTATGCGCTCGGCCTCGGGGATCACCAAGTTATAGGGGCCATAATCGAACAGGCAGCTGCCGCTCGATGTGGCGGAATCGGCCGGACAAGCCGGATCTATGGTCTTGACGCCATTGACATAGAAATACCCCGGAAAACCCCGGGAAGAACGGAAATCCTCCCCGCCCCAGGGCGACTGATTGGCGGTACCAAACTGCCCCATCTCATCGGCACTCAGGGTCGAGTTGCTGAAATAATCCAGGATCACAGACGCGCTGCCCTTGTCACTCATGGTGCCCCACACCAGACTGGCGGTCTTTTCGTTGTAATTGGGGCCATCTGTGGCGCCATAGCCGAGATTGACTTCAATGCCTTCGATGTTTTTCCTCAGCACTATGTTGACCACCCCGGCGATGGCATCCGAGCCATAGATGGCCGAGGCGCCGTCCTTGAGTATATCTATCCGCTCAATGGCCGATACGGGAATGCTGTTGATATCGACAAAAGAATTGCTGACCCCTTCGGCAAAGGCACTGATGGAAACCCGGCGACCATTGATCAGCACCAGGGTCGCATCCGGCCCCATGCCACGCAGGCTGATGGCGGCGGCACCGTTGGCGGTAGAGTCCTGGCTGTTGCCGCGGGTGGAGAAAGTGCCGGCCCCGGCCGCCGGCATCCTTTCCAGCAACTGCTGCAGGTTGTCGTAACCCATGTTGGCAATATCTTCTTTGCCTATGGATTGAATGGGCGATGGGCCTTCCATATCGGTACGTTTGATCCGCGAGCCTGTGACTTCGATGCGCTCCACAGACTCCTCGGCCGCGAAGGATTCACCGGCAGAGGTCAAGGCAAGTGCCACGGCGCAGGCACTCAGGGTGAGGTGAGGTCTGTTCATAATCATCCCTAATTTCTTCAGTTGTTTTTTGGAAAAACAACCACGACTACAAACTTCCGTGTTGTCATATTTTTATAACATTTACCAATTCAACTTAACTCTTTAATATCTAAAGTCAATGCCTCTAACTGGGGTAAATTTGATTTTACTGATATAGGAAGTCGTCATGTCCACAGCCGCCGCGCCACTGCTTCAGGCCCGCTTTGCCGATAATCTCGGACTCTATTGGTTGATGTCTGGTGTGTTCACTCTCTACCTCAGTATTATCGGCATTCCCTTGTTGCTGCTATGGCTGCCCATTGGCTTATGGGGCACACGCCGCTATATCGCCAACATGAGCGCCGAGCTGACCGAACGTAAGCTAGTGGTGCGCCGCGGCCTGCTGACCCGCACCGAAAATACTGTGCCCTTGGATAAAATCACCGACATGGCGCTTATTAAGGGGCCACTGATGCGCCTGTTCGGTCTGAAGAAACTCAAGGTGGAAACCGCCGGACAATCCGGCAATGACGCCCTGATAAGCCTGGTTGGCATAGTCGATGCTGACGGATTTCGCGCCGCTGTGCTGGCACAAAAAGAGCGTTTGGATCACAAGGAGCCAAGCTCGAATGGACATGACAGCAACCATGAGCAACTGATGTTACTCAGGGAGATCCGCTCCTCACTGGTCAATATCGAATCCTTACTGGCCCGGGAAAAGAGCGCGCCATGAATGACACCATGCTGAATCGCAAAGGTTTTTCTTTCACTCACCTTAGGCACCTAATGGCCGCCATGGGCCCGGGCGTACTGGTGGCCGCAGCGGCCATAGGCGCCTCGCATCTGGTGGCTTCAACCCGCGCCGGCGCCGAATTTGGCTGGCAGTTGGCCTGGCTGGTGGTGCTGGTCAATCTGCTCAAATATCCCTTCTTTGCCGCCGGAGCCAGATACACGGCGGCGGCCGGCGAGAGTCTGCTTGAGGGCTATCTCAGGCAAGGAAAAGGCTATCTGTGGCTGTTCAGTCTGCTCAATCTTGTTGCTGCCATTGCCAGCACCGCCGGGGTCAGCATGCTGAGTGCCGCCATGCTGACTCAGTTTGTGCCGCTCGGCATAGATATTCTGTCTTTTATCGTGCTCTGCACCAGTTTGCTGCTGTTGTTGCTTGGGCGCTATAGCCTGCTTGATCGCATGACCAAAGTTGTGATGGCGCTGTTGACCCTGGGCACTCTGACAGCCGCTGCCATGATGCTGGGGGTGGAGTCTGTGCTGGATAAAGACTTCGTCTCCCCCTCTCCCTGGCAATGGGCCTATCTTGGTTTTTTGATCGCCATGATGGGCTGGATGCCGGCACCGATTGAAGTCAGCGCCTGGAACTCACTGTGGCTGCTGGAGAAACAGCGCATCAATCAACAGCAAGCCGCTCTGAGCGCTGCCCAGGCCAGGTTGGATTTCGATATCGGCTATTGGCTCACCGCCCTGCTGGCACTGGTGTTTCTCAGCCTGGGGGCCGGTGTCATGCATGGCTCGGGAGCCTCCTTTGCCGACTCGGGAGCCCAGTTTGCCGGGCAGTTGATCTCTCTCTACGCCAGCGTGCTCGGGGAGTGGAGCCGTATGCTTATCGCCTTGGTGGCGCTGCTGTGTATTTTCTCCACCACTGTCACTGTGCTCGATGGTTACAGCCGCACCCTGGATGCCGGTTGGCGCCTGCTGCTTGAGCGCCGCCCCAGCGGTAAACGCCTGGCTGGGATCATGCTGGTTATGTCGCTGCTGGCCTTGCTGCTGATCCTGTTCTTCAAGGGTGCCTTGCTATCACTGTTGGAATTGGTGATGATCCAGGCCTTTATGACCACCTGTATTTTTGCCTGGTTGAATCTACGGCTGATGAGTTCCAAAACCCTGCCGACTGAGGCCCGTTACGGCAGAGGCATGCAACTCTGGGGCTGGCTGGGACTCGGTTACCTGTTTGGCTTTGCGCTGCTGTTTATCTATTGGTATTCCTACATCAAATAAGGAAGTTGCATGAACTCCTCACCGCTGGCCCAGCCGCGCTTTTTAGGACTAAAACTCTCATCAACAGTCAAAGGCATGAGCATGGCCTGCCTGCTGGGATTCACTCTTAGCCTAAGCGCTGCGCCGAGATCCGAACAAAAGCCGGCACCGGGCAAGGGTTCGGCACCATCTGTCTGCCACAGCCAAGAGCTGACACGACAGCTGCAGCTGATAATCAAGCAAAACCCCCTGCCCTTCAGCGGCGTAATCGAGTTGAGGCAAGGTAAAAAGACACTGCTGAGCCATGCGGCCGGAGAAAGCCAGGGCAAACCCATCACCTCTGATAGCCAATTTGTGCTGGGTTCACTGTCAAAGCAAGTGTTTGCCGTCTTGGTGATGCGGGCGATAGAAAGAGGCGATTTCAAGCTCAATGACAGCGCCGCTGCCCTGCTTGGCAAAGAGGCCGAACTGGATCCGGCCATCACAGTTGCCATGTTGCTGAGCCACACATCCGGCATAGGCATCCAAGGACAAGCCTTGCTGTTCACCCCTGGCAGCGATTTTAAATACAGCAATGACAATTATTGGCTGCTGGCCGAGATCCTCAAGCGTGAAGGCAGCAGCAGTACCCAATTGCTGCAGCGCTTCTTTGATGCCGAGGGGCTTGAGCTCAAGGCCCGCACCGGCAGTATTGAAAGTATTCAGGAACAGTTACCCAATCTGGCGATAGGAAGAACCGAGACTGACAGCGGCTTTGAAAGTGTGGCCGAGCAGTTGACCCTCACAGATAAGCTACTGGCCAGCGGCGCCCTTATTGGTTCCGCCTCCGCCTTTGCCGACTTTCAGCAGGCCCTGCATCAGGGGCAACTACTTAGCCGTGGCGGCTATCTGCAGTTGCTGGCGCCGAGAGGCAAACGCCCCCATCGTTGGGGCGAGTTGAATTATGCCGCCGGAATACAACTGAGCCCTGAGTTGCCCCTGGAGTTCAGCCACAGTGGTTACATAGCGGGTTATATCAGCACTGCGATTTATTATCCGGACTCGGGCTTCAATCTGGTGGTGCTGGAAAACACCTCTTGGTCACTCAAAGATATAGGCCGGGTGTTCGCCCTTCACGACAAGCTGCGACAAGCGGTGCGCGAAACGGCCGCGAACTGTCCACTGGAAAAAGCGGCAAATCTGCCCGGCTTTTAGGTATAATGCCGCAATATTGCGGAGCCTCCGCGCCTAACGCACCTAAGTCAATCGCCAGACAGTGTTAAAACTAAGCCGGGAGTCAAACCGGCCCAGGGACATTCATGACCAACAACGATATTCTGCGCCGCTTGCGCTTTGTCTTTAATTTCAACGACTCCAAGGTATTGCGTCTCTACGCCAAAATGAAGCGTGAAATGAGTGAAGCTGAGCTGGCCGGCCTACTCAAGAAAGAAGATGAAGAAGGGTTCCGTCCCTGTGACGATCGCACCCTGTGCCAATTTCTCGATGCCGTGATCATCGACAAACGCGGCCTGCGTCCTGGCAGTGGCATTCCGCAGCCGCTACCCAGCCTGAACAACAACATCATCTTCAAGAAACTCAGAATCGCCTTGGAACTGAAAGAAGAAGATATTATTGCCATTCTTGAACTGGCCAACTTCCGCATCGGCAAGGCTGAGCTGAGCGCCCTGTTCCGCAATCCTGAACACAAGCATTACCGCTACTGTGGTGATCAGTTGATGCGTAACTTTATCAAGGGCTTGTCACTTAAATACCGCGGCAAGTAAACCAACAAGCAACGGCTGATATCTCCTTTGGAACCAGGCATCCGCCTGGTTCTTTGTTTTGTGTTGTGCCCCCTTTAGGCTCAGACCACCCCGGTTTGCCGCGTTTTAAACAAAATTTTTGCTCAAGCCCTCGCCTACAGGCAACAAAGATCACATTTCGTGGTAACCTATGCGGATTTAGATCACAGCCCGTCATCCACAAGCAAAGAACATAAAAGGTTAGCCATGGACGATAATAAACGCCCCTTATATCTGCCTTTTGCCGGTCCGGCTATTCTCGAAGCGCCGTTGATCAACAAAGGTAGTGCATTTACCGAGGAAGAGCGTATTTTCTTCAACCTCGAAGGCCTGGTGCCCTACGTGATTGAAACGATCGAAGAGCAGGCCTCACGTGCCTACGATCAGTTCAAGAACTTCAGCAATGATCTGGACAAGCATATCTATCTGCGCAACATCCAGGATACCAACGAGACCCTCTTCTATCGTCTGGTTCAGAACCACATCACAGAGATGATGCCTATCATCTACACCCCAACCGTCGGGTTGGCCTGTGAACGCTTCTCCAAAGACTACCGCCGTAACCGCGGCCTGTTTATCTCCTATCCGAACAAGGATCGCATCGACGACATCCTCAACAACTCCACCCGTCACAAGGTGAAGGTGATAGTGGTTACCGACGGTGAGCGTATATTGGGGCTGGGCGATCAGGGGATCGGCGGCATGGGGATCCCGATTGGAAAGCTGTCGCTCTACACCAGTTGCGGCGGCATCAGCCCGGCTTACACTCTGCCCATTACCCTGGATGTGGGAACAGATAACCCGCATCTGCTGGAAGATCCCATGTATATGGGTTGGCGACACCAGCGCATAGGCGGTGAAGAATATCTGGAATTTATTGAAGCCTTTATGCAGGCGGTTCATCGCCGCTGGCCCGATGCCTTGATCCAGTTTGAAGACTTCGCCCAGAAAAACGCCATGCCGCTGCTGGAGCGTTACAAGGATAAATACTGCTGTTTCAATGATGACATTCAGGGAACCGCCGCCATCACAGTTGGCTCACTGCTCGCCGCCTGTAAGGCCGCCGGCACTCAGTTGAGCCAGCAAAGAGTTGCCTTCCTCGGCGCCGGCAGCGCAGGCTGTGGCATCGCCGAAGCGATTATTGCGCAGATGGTTTCCGAAGGGATCAGTGATGAGCAGGCCAGACGCCAGGTATTTATGGTCGATCGCTGGGGACTGTTGCAGGACAATATGCCCAACCTGTTACCATTCCAACAGAAACTGGCGCAAAAGAGCGAAGAGCTGCAGCAATGGAGCAACTTCGGTGACAACATCTCATTGCTGGATGTGGTCAACAACGGCAAGCCGACTGTGCTTATCGGGGTTTCCGGCGCCCCAGGGCTGTTCAGCGAGGAGATCATCCGCGCCATGCACAGCCACTGCCCAAGACCGATAGTGTTCCCGCTGTCCAACCCCACCAGCCGGGTTGAAGCCACGCCCAAGGATATTCTGCATTGGACCAATGGCCAGGCACTGGTTGCCACCGGCAGTCCCTTTGAGCCTGTGGTCATAGACAATCAGACCTATGAAATCGCCCAGTGCAACAACAGCTATATCTTCCCCGGCATAGGCCTTGGAGTATTGGCCAGTGGTGCCAAGCGGGTCTCCGATGAGATGCTGATGGCCTCCAGCCGCGCACTGGCGGAATGCTCGCCGCTGGCACTCAACGGCAGTGGTTCTCTGCTGCCTAAGCTGGAAGAGATCCAGAAGGTCAGCAAGCACATCGCCTTTGCCGTCGGCAAGGTCGCCATCGAACAGGGTCACGCTTTGCCGACTTCCGACGAGCTGCTGTTGCAGGCCATAGAAAGCAATTTCTGGCAGCCTGAGTATCGCCGCTACAAACGTACTTCCTTCTAAGAGCGTCCGTGCCCATAAAAAACCGGCTTTATGCCGGTTTTTTATTCAGCCATTGGCTATCACATCTCGGATACTGTTGAGTAAACGCCTGTCAGTACGGGCCTTTTTCAACTTGCGTACACTCTCCTTAAGCGCCGACTGTGAAATACGCTCAAACATGCCACCGTATTCCTTCTCGGCAATGGCCTCGTCGGTATCCGCCAACTGGGCGATATCCTGGGCCATCAAACTCAGTTGCAACCAGGCCGACGCGATAAAAAAGCCGTGAAAATCGGCTCTCGGCAGCAACTTGGCGGCACTTGGCGGCAACTTATCCCAAGCCTGTTTGAACTCGGACTGCTTATCATCCAGCAATTCTTCAAACAGATTATCATAGGCTTCTTTCAGCGCCGTGGGCAACTTATCCATAGGCAGTACCTGGGAGCAGATATTGATGGCGGCGCTTCGCGCCTGCTGCCGGTATTGAGCATCAACTTGAGTCATGGTTTTTTCCGTCTAAAAGCGATTGGCGGCGAGTATAGCACCGGCAATCAAGGGCAATCCATCTGAAGTTGGTATCAAGGAACCGGGGAGCAAATACGGCGAAAACAAGTCGGTAACCGAATTCATCCCTTACCGGCAAGCGATTGATGCAGCTCTACTTACCTGCAAATTTAACGATTTATTACTGGTCAGCCTGAGCCCTGGTGCGTATGCTTAATAACATTATCTAAACATCTGTCTATCGGTCAGCGTGAAGTCATACTTTCTGAAATCAGCCATTGCAGTGCTGCTTCTGGCAGGCATGGTTCCCCACGCCTTGGCACTGGATAATCCCAAGGCTGATCAGCTGTTCAAACAGCTGGAAGATGGGCAGGTCAACAATGTTGCCGAAGTAGAACAAACTCTGGATCAGATAGCCCAATTGCTGGCAAAGGACGATCTGGACAGACAGGCCAGGCTCAGGCGCGCCCGCTGCTGGAGCTTTGATGCCAACGACAACGCCAACATAGATGCAGCCATAGACTATGCCGTCAATCAAGCACAAGCGGCTGAAAACCAAGCCTACCCTGAAGCCTTAACCGACTTTCGCCTTTGCCATGGCTGGTACTCTCAACTCAAAGGCAATATGGAACAGGCCAAAGCCGACTATGACCAAGCCCTGCAGCAGGCCTATCAACTCGAAGATCATCGCCTGATCGCCGATGCCCGCAGTCTGCGCGGAGCCATGTATTCCTTTCAGGGCAATTTTGCCATGGCGCTGGAAGATCTGCTGACCGCTCAACAACTTTATGAAAAGCTCAAGCTGGATTATTGGGGTCTGTATAACCTGGCCGACCTCGCCACCAGTTTCCGCCGTTTCGGCGATCCACAAAGTGCGCTCAACTATTACCGCCAACTGGAGCAGGCCTATCGCCAAAGTGGTCACGAAGAGCAGGCCTATATTATCAATGGCGAAATGGCCATCGCTCTCGAAGAACTGGGTGATTTTGAAGGCGCCGTGGCCAAGTTCCAACAGTCATACGACTATCTCAAGCAGCAAGGAGTCACGGTGGAAGCCGCGGGAGTCTCGGTCAATATGGCCGGCTCCCTGTTGAAGCTCGGCAGAGTCGAAGACGCCAAACAGGCGCTGGAGCGTGCCAGGCCATTTGTGACTGAGCAGATGGGTGGCTTCTACAGCTTTATGCAACTCTACAGCGCCGATGTACTGTTGCGCCAAGGCCAGGCTGAACAGGCGATGGCGCCCTTGATCAAGGCCGAAAAAAGTTTCAGGAATATCAACAATGATCGCGGCTTGGCCGAACTCTACCTGCTTAAGAGTGAAGTATTTGCCGCCCAGGGGCTATGGCAGGAATCGCTCAAAGTGCTCAGGCTGTATATCGCCCTGCACCACGAACTGGATAACAAACTGCAATCTTACCGCACCACAGAGATGCGTACCCGCTTCAATGCCGATCGCATGGCAAAAGAAAACCAACGCCTGCTGGAAAGCGAACGCCTGAAAGAGCAAGAGGTGCAAATACTGCAGCAAAACCGTCTGTTGCAGTTGGCTGTGCTGGTTCTGGCCAGCATCATTATCATAATCACTGCGGTGATGGCCTTTAAGCAGACCAGTAAATCACGCAAATTCCAGAAGATAGCCCATACGGATCACCTCACCCAATTGGCGAACCGGCGTTATACCTATCACAAGGGTGAAGCTATGTTCAATCAGGCGCGAGATAGCGGCACGCCTTTTTCACTTGTGTTGTTTGATGCCGATAACTTCAAGGATATCAATGATCAGTTTGGTCACGATGGTGGCGATAAGGTCTTACAACATCTGGCAAGCCTGAGCCAAACCCTTATCCGCGAACAAGATCTGCTGGGGCGGATTGGCGGTGAAGAGTTTCTGCTGTTGTTGCCGGAAACAGCCCATGAAGAGTGCCTGAAAATCGCCGAGCGTCTGCGCCAAACCATAGCCGAATCACGCCCGGAAGGGCTAGTCGGTGAGCCCAGAGTGACTATAAGTGCCGGGGTAGCGACTCTGGGTGAGGAACTGCAGTTCTCCGAGCTGTTGAAACAGGCCGATGATGCCCTCTATTGCGCCAAGAAACGAGGTCGTAACCGGGTCGAAACCGCCTGAATGAGCACAGTGGTTATTGCAGATCATTGAACGCGCCAGAGCACTTCCGCCTGACGTAAAGAGGGCTCGGCACCAAACCACTTTTGATAGAGCGCGTCAAATTCGCCCGTTTTCTGCAATGCCAATAGCGCCTTGTGCCAGGCTTCGACCCGTTCAGGAGCCGTACCGCCGGAGAACGCCAAATAGAGGCGCAAGTGCGCCAGTTCCAATACGGGGCGCACCGCCGCCGGTGTTTGGCCCAATTGCCGCAAGACGCCCTGAACCGCGATATCCGCCTGACACCAATAACGCACCCGCTTATGCAACAACTGCCTGGCCGAATACTGAGGAAAACCTGAGATCAGCAACTGCTCATCCGGAACGGACTTCAACAAGATCTGCGCCGGGGAGTTGCGGTAAAGGGCAATATTACCCGCCGCTACCGCCTGTGACAGGTCTGCCGGGGTAAAATCATCATCCATGCGGGCATAGAGCTGAATGCGGGTTTCGGCAATCGGGCCAACAAAATCAAATTCCTGCCGCCGCTGTTCATTAATGGAAGTGGCAAACAGCAAGACGTTAGGCTCCTGGTTTGCGATATTCATCGCCCTGGCCCAAGGCAATACTTCTATCACAGGCTCTTTGTCAGAGGCAGCCACCTGATGGTGCAAGGCCCTCACCAGGGCCACCGCATAACCATCAACGCGACCATGGCGCTCATAGCTCATGGGAGGCCAGGTTTCGGTCAGCAGCCTGAGTGCGGGCGGCTCGGCCTCAGTAGGCTCGTTACCGGCCAAAGCCAAGTTGGCAAAGCTACAACAGAACACTATCACGCAGCCCCTGAGCAAGGTTTCGATTCCCGGCATATACTCTCCCCCCCTCAATTTCTTCAAGCATAGCACCGACAACAGTCGAAATCGCAGTTTACGGCAACTGTGAGCAATTCTGCTTTACTGATATAATCATGGCTTTTCCCCGGTCAGCCTCTGTTCATGTCAGCTCCTCAACCACAATTTGATCCCGGTATGCTTGGCAAGCTTGCCCGCGACATAAAAGCCTGGGGCAAAGAGCTGGGTTTTGCTCAAGTGGGAATAACGGATACAGATCTCAGCCGCGAAGAGCCCAGGCTACAGGCCTGGCTCGATAAGGGCTATCACGGTGAGATGGGCTATATGGCCAGCCACGGTATGATGCGGGCCCGCCCGGCCGAGCTGCATCCCGGCACTTTGAGAGTTATCTCAGTACGGATGGACTACTTACCGCCACAAGCCGGGTTTGCCCTCAATCTCAAAGACCCTAACCTTGGCTATATCTCCCGTTATGCCGGCGGCCGCGACTATCACAAGCTGATGCGTAATCGCTTGAAAAAGTTGGGCGAGCGCATAGATGAAGCGCTCAAAGCCCTGCAACTTGAAGGCAGTGGCTTTCGGCCCTTCGTCGACTCGGCTCCCATTCTGGAACGGCCGCTGGCAGAAAAGGCCGGGATCGGCTGGACAGGTAAACACTCACTGATCCTCAACCATGAGGCCGGCAGTTGGTTTTTCCTCGGAGAGCTGCTGGTGAACCTGCCGCTGCCCATGGATGTCGCCACAGCCGAAGGCTGCAACACCTGCGTTGCCTGCATCACAAGTTGCCCAACCGGCGCCATAGTCGAGCCTTATGTAGTCGATGGGCGCCGCTGTATCTCCTACCTCACCATAGAACTGGCCGGCAGCATTCCACTGGAGTTTCGGCCACTGCTCGGCAATCGCATCTACGGCTGTGATGACTGCCAGCTGGTATGCCCCATCAACCGCGCCGCGCCTTTGACCGCAGAGACTGACTTTCATCTAAGGCCACAATTGAAGCAACCCAAACTGCTGGAGCTGTTTGCCTGGAGCGAGACCGAGTTTTTGAAAAACACCGAAGGCAGCGCCATTCGTCGCATAGGCCATGAACGCTGGCTGCGCAATATTGCGGTGGCACTGGGCAATGCCCCCGGCAGTGAAACCATAGTTGCCGCCTTGCAGGAGCGACTGACAGATGCCTCAGAACTGGTCGCAGAACACATAGAGTGGGCACTGGCGCAGCAGGCAGAAAAACTCAGCGCCAACGACACAGCGCCTATTCCCGCCCGCAAGACGGGGCGCCTGATCCGGATAGTGGAAAAAGGCCTGCCAAGGGACGCCTGAACTCAGGCCTAATCCAGGGTAAAACCCACCTTGATGGTGACCTGCCAATGAGCAATAACACCGGCCTCCAGATGTCCGCGGGTATCTATCACCTCAAACCAACGCAAATTATGCAGCGACTGACTGGCCGCCGCGATGGCATTCTTGACCGCTTCGTCCGAGCTGATGGGGGATGAACCTGTCAGTTCTATTATCTTGTACACATGGCTCATAAGGCTTCTCCTGATAGTTATCTGTGTCCAGCACAGGTTCGTGACCTGAGTATAGACAGAAATGGTCGATGGCATATTTCCCTTGGTTTCTGTATATTTCTCAGTTGGATAACCATAGGAAGAAATCAAGGGATTGCTATGCAATTAAAACATTCAGGTCTGGGGATCGCCTCGTTTGCCACCAGCATATTTAGTGGGATAGCCCTGTTTATCACTTTTATTGTTGCAGGAGCCCTGGAGGCGACAACACCGGGCGGCCTGGATGAAAATTCGATGGAAGCCATTCTTGTGGGCCTGATGATCATCTTTATGATGCTGGTCTGCCTGGTGTCTTTGGGATTGGGCATTGGCGGCCTGGTACAAAAAGACCGCCAGAAAATCTTCGCCATTTTGGGCACCACTTTTTCAGGCTTGATCATTCTGGGTACGGTTGGCCTGATAGCGCTGGGCATGAGCATGGGCTGAACCTTTCCCGCGTTGGAGTCAATCAACATCAGGGGCGCAGTGCGCCCCTGACTGTTATTAACCACAGAATTTTATCACCCGAGTCGACGTCGCAACTCCCTGGTGGCATCAACCATGTTCTTCAAAGCCGGTTCGACTTCTTCCCAGTTACGGGTCTTCAAGCCGCAATCCGGGTTGACCCAGAGCTGGCGCACAGGAATTTTCTGCGCCGCCTTTTCAATCAGGCTTACCATGGCTTCCACTGTTGGAATATTGGGGGAGTGAATATCATAAACCCCGGGGCCGATTTCATTGGGATAGTCAAAGTCTTCGAAGGCATTCAACAACTCCATCCGTGAGCGCGATGTTTCTATGGTGATCACATCGGCATCCATGGCGGCAATTGCCGCAATAGTGTCGTTGAATTCGCTGTAGCACATATGGGTATGAATTTGGGTCTCGTCTCTGACACCGGCGGCGCTGAGCTTAAAGGCGGCCACCGCCCAATCGAGATAATGGGCCCAATCGCTGCATTTGAGCGGCAAGCCTTCCCGAAAAGCCGGCTCATCAATCTGAATAATACCTATACCCGCCCGCTCCAATGCCACCACTTCATCACGTATCGCCAGGGCCAACTGAGTCGCTATCTGCTCGCGGCTGATATCCTCGCGGGCAAAGGACCAATGCAATATGGTCACAGGCCCGGTCAGCATGCCTTTCACCGGTCTGTCGGTGAGACTCTGGGCATATTCGGCCCAGTCGACTGTCATCGCCTTGGGACGGGTCACATCGGCGTAGATCAGCGGCGGCTTGACACAGCGGGAACCATAGCTCTGCACCCAGCCCTGTTTGGTAAAACCAACGCCATCTAGCTGTTCACCAAAGTATTCCACCATGTCGTTGCGCTCGGCTTCACCGTGTACCAACACATCTATCCCCAGCTTGAGCTGACGTTCTATGGTATCCCGGGTCACCTGTTGCAGCTGCTCTGTGTACACTGCATCGTCCAACTCACCCTTGCGCCAGCGGCTACGCAGGTTACGAATGGCTGCCGTCTGCGGGAATGAACCTATGGTAGTCGTCGGCAACAAAGGCAGCTTGAACCTGGCCTGCTGGGCTTGTCTGCGCACCTCAAACTCATGGTTTCGGTTGTAATCGGTTGCGCTCAGGGCATCGATTCTGGCACTGAGCTGTTGATTACGCCCCTGCGCCCTGGCCGCGCGCCGACTCCGGCAACGGGCGACCACGGCTTTGGCATTTTCAGTCTCAGGCGCCTCCAAAAGCGCCTTGAGCTCCTGCAACTCGGTGAGTTTTTGCCTGGCAAAAGCCAGCAGACTTTTAAGCTCGGGCGCCAGTGCGGTCTCCACCTCGAGATCCACCGGGGTATGCAACAGGGAGCAGGAAGTGGCGAGCCAGAGCCTGTCTCCCAGATCACGCGCCAGTGGCGCCAACTGCTCGGCCACAAGATCCAGATCGGCGGCCCAGACGTTACGGCCGTTGATCACCCCAACCGACAATACCTGCTCTGGCGCCAGTGCATCGACAGAGGCCTGCAACTGCTCGGGCGCAGTGACCAGATCCAGGTGAATACCCGCCACCGGCAGTGCCGACAACAGACTTTGATGGTGGGCTACAGTGCCGTAATAGGTTGCCAGCAACAGCTTGAGCGGCGCCGACTTGAGCACGCCGTAGGCCTGATTGAAGGCCTGCTGCCAGTTGTCATCCAGCTCAAGTGCCAGCGCAGGTTCATCCAATTGCACCCATTCAACACCCTGGGCGGCAAATCGGGCCAGAATGGCTTGATAACATTCCAGCAGCGCCGGCAGCAGTGTCAAACGGTCAAACTCTGAGCCCACTGTCTTGGACAGATACAGGAAAGTGACCGGCCCCAAGAGTACCGGCTTGGCAGTGTGACCCAGCGCCTGAGCCTCGGTCACCTCTTCAAACAACTGTTCCCAGGCGATATCGAAGCGTTGATCTTCGCTGAGCTCAGGCACCAGATAATGATAGTTGGTGTTGAAGTACTTGGTCATTTCAGACGCCGGCGCATGCTTGCCGCTGGGCGCTCGGCCACGGGCAATCCGGAACAGGGTATCGAGATTGACAGCGCCGCCGTCACGGTGACGCTCGGGGATGACCCCCAGAGTCGCACTCAGGGTCAGCACCTGATCATAGTAAGCAAAGTCACCGACCGGCAACTGCGCCACCCCGGCGTCGGCCTGCCACTGCCAGTGGGTACGCCTAAGCTCCCTGGCAACACTCTCTAATTCGGCCACGCTGGACTCACCGCGCCAATATTTCTCCAAAGCAAACTTGAGTTCACGTCGACGTCCGATACGGGGAAAGCCAAGACTATTTAATTGCATAATGTATACCATCCTTTATAAACTGTGCAGCAAGTGACTGGCGACGCCGAAACACAACAAATCAAACCGGGCGTCTGGACGTCTAGAAGTTTATTGTGCTAGTCTCAGCACAGGCAACCGAATTGAATTCAAGGGCAACATGAGCGGCATTCATGTGGAGAGGAAATGATAGAACTGAGACACCTTCGTACTCTGATAGCACTGAAAGAAAGTGGCAGTCTGGCCGGCGCGGCGAAGAAACGTTTTGTCACCCAGTCGGCGCTGTCGCACCAGATTAAAGAGTTGGAGACCCGGATTAACTCCCAGGTATTTGTTCGCAAAAGCAAACCTCTGACTTTCACGCTTGAGGGCAGTCGCCTGCTGACCCTGGCGGAAGAGATACTGCCCCGGGTACAGGAAACCGAATTTGTGCTCAAACGCGGTCTATCTGGAAGCAGCGGTCCCTTGAAGGTGGGTATTGAGTGTCACAGCTGTTTTCGCTGGCTGATGCCTGTGATGGAAGCCTTTCATCAGTCTTATCCGGATGCCAATCTGGATCTCTCCAGCCGCCATCTGTTCGACTCTCTCAATGCGCTGGAAACCGGTGAGCTGGATATAGTGCTGACCTCAGATCCTGTGCCCGGTCATGCCCTTGCCTATCAGCATCTGTTTGATTTTGAAGTGAGACTGGTGATGGCCAAAGATCACCCTCTGGCAGGCAACAGCTATATTTTGCCGCAACAACTGGCCAGGGAACCTATTATCAGTTATCCGGTACCGCTGGAAAGGCTGGATATTTTCCGTCACTTCCTCGAGCCGGCCGGAGTGGTGCCCGGCCCACAAAAACGCTGTGATCTCACCAATGTGTTGCTGCAACGCATCGCCTGTAAAGAAGGGGTTGCTGCCTTGCCCAACTGGTCACTGACCGAAGCCCAGGGCTTGAGCCTGACCTCGGTGAAACTGGGGCAAGAAGGCCTGAAACGGCCGCTGTTCGGTGCCTACCGCCGCGACAGCAGCAATAGAGTGCAGCTGCAAAGGCTGCTGGAATTAATTGCCAAAGAGGGATTACAGCGTCAGGACAGACACTGACTGAGCGGCTGCCACCGTCCCTGAAAGTCGGCGGCAGTCACAAAGCATTTAGAGAGGATTCAGCAGCAGACCGCGCTGGGACAGTACCCTTCTCAGTACCAGTCCGGGTGAATTGGGATCCCGGGTCTGTCTCAGGTTATGGGCGACCATAAACTCGCTTTGCAGCTCATCATCCAACCCCAGAGATTCAAAAGCTTCCACCGTCAGCGTCTGCTGCTGGGTCTCTATCAGGGTCTTGATAATGCCCAGCGGGAAGCACTGCTCGGCTTCGGCGTTGAGATAGGCAAACGCCGTCAGGGCAATAATCTGACCAAAGACGCTGAACAGTGCCAGAGTCTGCACTTCATCCGCGTCTATCTGCACCCCTTGCATCTGATGCAAGCTGTCCACAGACTCGGTCGCCACGGACTCGGTCAGGCGCCAATAGCCAAGTACCAGTTTACGGTATGGCTGCGGCAGTTCATCGAGCCGCTCTTTGAGATAAAAGCTAAAGGCATAACGGTAGATATTGACCTGTCCCAGACGCACCAATGCATCCTTGAGGCTGCGGTTTGGCTGAACGGAAGGAGAGAGCGCGTTATTGCTGCGCCACAGCAGATGAGCTGCCAGAGCGGGATCGGTCGCGACAATATCGATCACATTGCGAATATCGCCATCAGCAATAATGGCCTTCTTAAGCGGGATCAGGATGCCGCGGCGCCCTATCACCTGCTCTTCGTTGGCAATAATGGCACGCACTTGAGTAAAAACCTGCTGCTCAAGATCTGTCATGTGATTCTTTAAACCTGTTGTTATTTATTATGGAGGCACTATTGCCATTTATTATGGCAGAGAATTTACCCATAAAACGCCCACCAGGGTCAAGTTGAATCGATAATTAGCCCGGTTTTTGCCAAACAGAATCAAAAAGTAGCATCAAAAAGCGCCCGCCTCCTGCAGCCTGGTAAAGATGACTTGTGCCAAACGCGAATACCCCTGTTGATTGAGATGCACAGTATCGGACTTGAGCTCGTTTGAACGCAGCAGCTCGGACAGAGTCTGTTCCAGCAAGATGGCGCCGTGCTTGTCGGCCAGTTCGGCATACAAAGGCAGGGGGGACAGCAGCAGGCTCTTTTGCGGCACAGCCAGCAGCACTACCGGAATTTGCCGGGCTTTGGCCTCAAGTAACATGGCCTCAATGTTTTGCGCCAATTGCACCTGGCTACGACCGCGGAGAATATCGTTACCGCCTTCGAGCAAAATAAGCAGATCCGGCTTGGTTTCATCCAGCAGTGCCGGCAAACGCTCAAGCCCGGCAGCAGATTGCTCACCGGAAATCCCGGCGTTGATCACCTCACAACGGCACAACTCGGCCAGACGGCTGGGATAATCCTGCCCGGCCTTGGCACCAACGCCTTGGGTCAGGCTGTCACCGAAGGCCAGCAGTTTGCCATTGCTGCCGATATATGCCAGCTTGGGCTCGGAGCAAGCCAGCAAAAGCAGCGACAACAGGGCTATGGCCACGCCTCTCAAACCATATCTAAAATCAGCTTTCATATTTCGACTCTTGCCTCCTTGTCGGTGAGTACTTTCCAACTAAAACAGATAGAAATACGGGCAGAAAAAAGCCGGGAACCCCCGGCTTTCTATGCTATCAGAAGCGATAGCTGACGCTGAATCTCAGCGCCCGGCCGCTACCCGAGTAATAACCATCGCCCCAGGTACTGAAATAACCTGAGCTGGCGTATTGCTTGTCAAACAGGTTGTCGACCCTCAGGCTGGCAAGCCAGGCATCTCGGCTGTAGTTGAGGGCGATATTCCCCAGCCAATAGCTGTCCAGTTTATCGTGCTGGTTGCCATTGTCACCCTCCATATATCTGTCACCCAGATACTGACCCTCGACAAACAGCTGCCAGTGCTGACCAAAGTCCACACTGGTGTAGATACGCCCGGAATGCTCGGCCACCCAGGAGAGAGATTTGCCTTTGTTGGCGCCTTCAGTAAATTCGGCATCGATATAGTTGTACTCAAGTCCCAACTGCAGCATTTCATTGAGCTGCCAGTCCCAGTCGAGGCTGGCGCCATAACGGCGGGAAGCATCGGCGTTGACGTTGGCGCCGGGGAAAGCACCGCCGATAGGCATATCAGCACTGGGGTCAAAGACAATTTCATCTTCCAGCGACAGTCGGTACAGGTTCAGACGCAGGCTCTGGTTGCTCAAGGTCCAATCCCAGCCGGCTTCAATGGAACGGCCGGTCTGCGGCTTGAGGCCGACGACTGTTGGCGGCGTATAAGCTTGCTCATCGACCTTGGCGAAACGGAAACTCTCATCACCGCGAAGATAGAATCTGTGGCCTTCCAGCGGCCGATAGTTGAGCCCCAACTCGAGCGCGTGAGCGTCTTCATCCAAATCTATGCCATTGGGGTAAATCTGACCGTCCTTGAGTTCATCCTTGACCTTGGCATAGCGCCCGCCCACCACATAGCTCAGGCTGTTGGTCAGCGGCACATTGGCCTGTAGATAGGTGCTGGTCATGGTTTGGGTATTGCTGCGCTGCATATAACTGAGATCGAACTCGGTTTCACCCCGTTGAATATCGGCGCCTATGACTATGCTCAGCTCACCGTTGCGGGTCTGATAACGCCCCAGCGCCTTGGGATTGAATTCCAACAGCGAGCGCTCGTTACGACCTGGGCTACCATAGCTGACACTGGACACCAGAGTATCGCTGTAGTTGAGGTCCGCAGCCAGGGCCCAGTTGGCGTGCACCTGGCGCTGGAGATGAGCACGCCAGGCAGAAGTCATCTCATGGTTGTAATCACCCGGCGTCGATGTCGCCTGGCGTGGGTCGGCTTCAAACTGAGCCAGGGTCAGTGAGCCTGGAGTCTGGCGCTTGTTATCGTAGTAACTGCCTTCGACAAAGAAGTTGGTCAACTCTGAATCATATTGCAGACGCCCCAGCACAGAACCGGTTTCGTTGGCATTGTTTCTACGGTAGTTGTCGCTCTCGTTGTAAGCAGCAGCCAAATAGTAACGCCAGTTGTCATTGATGGCGCCGGACAGATCCCCACGGCCTTCGTAGGTGTCAAAACTGCCACCTGAGAGGGTCAGGTTGCCACCGCTGGCACTGGGCGCCTTGGTGATAATATTGATCACTCCGCCGACTGCCTGATCACCATAGAGCACCCCGGCGCTGCCGGAAAGGATCTCTACCCTTTCAATCTGATTGACCGCAATGGCACTCAGGCTGGGGGCGGCAATATCGATATTGTTGAGTCGGCGACCATCTATCAGTATCAGGGTGTTATTCACCGCTTGGCTGGAAGAGAAACCGCGCATCGCCAGCACAGGCCCTGAGTTATTGTCCGATATTTGAATGCCACTGCGGCCACGCAGCAACTCGCTCAGATTACTGGCACCGCTTTGCTGAATATCGGCGGCATCTATGACCACCACATTGGCGGCAATATTGAGCGGCGTGTCATCCTGACGGCCAATGACCACCAGCTGTTCATCCACGGCCTGGGTTGTAGCACTCGCCATGACGGGAACTGAGGTAAATGCACCGCAGAGCAGCGCGAGATGATTTAGTTTGAAACCCATTTTCCTTTGACTCCTGAAAGGGAAACGGGGCAAGAGTGCCACGGCAGGGAGAGCCCCTTGGCTGCCGCATTTCGAGATCTGCCCACCGAAATCATCGAAATACCTCCAGGGCCGGTCTCCGGACTTTGGCTATGCGGTTGACCGCGCAAGACCCGGCTTTTATGACGCCACTTGGGCGCGCCTGTCTCTCACCATTTACCGTTGCGGGGGCAGTGCCGGATTCTCACCGGCTTCCCGATTATCCCCGGTCTTTCATTCCGGGGCACCACGAGAGGTTGACTGAAATACTGTGCTGTCATTCCCGGCCTAGCCGAGAGCGGGCATTATAGACGTCTATATGGATGAATGTCTAATTTTGACGACGACTGACCGCCGCAGATTTACCCTAAAAACAAAAAGGGAGCCGAGGCTCCCTTTCCATTATCTTAACCCAGCTCTTTGGGGTTACTGCCAAAGCGGTTGTCACCCACTTCGCTGTCCTGGCAGTAGAAGACCAGCAACACTATCCAACCTATGATAGGGATAAATGCCAACAACTGCCACCAACCACTGCGGTCAGTGTCGTGCAGACGACGCGCGGCAACTGCAATAGAGGGCAACAATAGGCCCAAAGAATAAATCAGCCCCAGCACTGTGGTACCCAGCGCATAGTCAATAGCACTGACAACCAAGCTGAAAATGATATAGAACAGAGTGAACATCCAGTATTCTGTCCGACGGGCCCGACCGGTAAAGTCGGCGTATTTTTTGATGGCTCCGATGAAATGTTCCATGTTTTCTCCCAATAACAGATCCAAGATCCGATAACGCCGCGCCAATTATTGAATGGCTTAAGGCGACCAAAGTTTCATCAGAGTTTCTTACTCCCTGAAACAGCGAACAATTTTAACATACCTGAATGAACTGCAAAGTGACAGAAAAGAGATTTACCTTCCATCCGCCACAAAATCAGAGATATCTCACCCTGTCAGTCGTCATTGGTTTACAAATATCGCCATATTCATAGCCATAAATAGCCATGAACAGCCAGCCGGCGCTTTTTCATCTTATCTGCTCAGCGTAAAACCACGGCTGGCGGCCAGCACCTGGATATCGGTTTCAATCTGTGCCAGCTGTGTCTGACGCTTTCGACCGATTGTCCCTGAGTTAAACTTGGATGCCAGGCTGCCAAGAATATAGCGCCAATGCAGCGCTTGTTTTTTACGCTGTTTACGGCTCAAAGGATTCAATGGCGGCTGCGCTGCGAGCGCCTTGAGCAAGGCTGCAGCAGCGCTGAACCAAACATCGGGCAGCGATTCCAGGTTGTTAAAAAGCCATTCCAGGCAAACCAAGCGGCTCAATTCGGTGTGGACAAATCCTTTGCTACCCAAAGGCATTTGCCGCTCCAGCAACAAGGCGTTGAATTGCTTTTGAATTTCAGCACTCCAGGGTTTGCGTTGCAGCTTGGTCAGATGCTGGGAGAAGACCATCTTCGCCAGTTCATGCTCAGTAAACAGGCTACGAATGCCATCGAGCAGTGCCAGGGTAAACTCAGGGTAGCGGCGGCCGAGCGCCAATTGCAGTGAAAGTTCGAGGCCAGAGACGCCCTCGCCTTTACTTGGCGGCTCCCACTTGAGGCACACAGGGACAAACCAGGCAAGAAAACGCACCTGCCATTCAGGCCTGGCGGCGATATAGCCAAGGGTCTGCCGTCCCAAATAGCTACTGGCCGGGCTGGCCCGGTTGGCTTCAAGCAATGCCAGTAACTCGGCGGGGTTATCGGCCTCCAGTAACTGCTCAACTATTGGCGACAACCGCTCCCGAGCCCGAAGAAAGCGCAAACACTGGACCGTTTTACCCACAAACTTTCCGCCAATGGCCAGCGGCAATAGCGCGATTAGAATCCCCCACAGCTCGAGCCAGGTATTTTGCTGTTCTCGATAGTACTGGATATCGGTGCGCACTATGCCGGGCTCCTCAGGCAAATGCCAAAGGATCACGGCTTCACCGACGCTTCTCGAATCGCAAAGCAGGCCTGGGGGATCCCAGATCTGATACTCGCTGCCGTTTGGCAACTGATAATGCACCTGGCAATCCCACTCATAACGGCCAAAACCCCAGCGCCCAGGGGACACATAGTGTTGCTCACGCCGGGCAATATAACCTTGGGTCTCGACGCCTCGTTCGAGCAGGATATTCACTTCATACCAGGATTGGACACTCTCTTTAACAAAATAGAGCCCTAGAGCCGAGAACAGCCCGCTGGCAAGCGCAAAAAGGCCGATAATTATCAGATCTTCCCAGATTGCCCGTATCTTTCCCACCGGGTCCCCTTTGATTCAATCCTTTAAGGCCGCGGATTGTAGCAGATTTCAGCAATCAGTTGAGGAACACTTCACAGTTTGCCATCCGGTTCTGCGCGCGCCAAAGAGTCATGCTATGCTCGGGCAAATTGCTAAAGGAGTAACAGCATGAAACGCCCTATCATTCTCGACTGCGATCCCGGCCATGATGATGCCATCGCCTTGATCCTGGCCCTGGCCAACCCTGAGCTGGATCTGCTGGCCGTGACCACCAGCGCCGGTAACCAAACCCAGGAAAAAACACTCAACAACGCCATGCGAGTGCTTACTCTGCTGGGCAGAACCGATATTCCTGTGGCCAGCGGCGCCCCCAAGCCATTGGCAAGGGAGCTGATCATTGCCGACAGTGTTCACGGTGAATCCGGGCTCGATGGCCCAGAACTGCCGGATCCCGCCTTTGAACCTCAGCCGATGATGGCCTGGGAACTGATGGCAGAGAAAATCCGCCAAAGCAGCCAGCCGGTGACTCTGGTGCCCACGGGCCCCTTGACCAATATCGCTATTTTCCTGAGCGCCTATCCCGAACTCAAGTCCCGTATTGAGCAGATAGTGCTGATGGGTGGCGCCGCCGGTGTCGGTAACTGGACCCCTGCCGCCGAATTCAACATTTTTGTTGATCCTGAAGCGGCCGACATGGTGTTCAAGTCAGGGATCCCCATCGTCATGGCCGGTCTGGACGTGACCCATGAGGCGCAGATCATGGAAGAGGATGTAGCCCGTTTCCGCGCGATTCCCAACAAGGTTGCCAAGTGTGTTGCCGATCTGCTGGAATTCTTTGTTATCTACCACAAGGATCCCAAGTGGGGCTTTGATGGCGCGCCGCTGCATGACCCCTGCACCATAGCCTGGCTGCTCAAGCCTGAGTTGTTCATCGGCTTGGACTGCCATGTTGCCATCGAAACCCAGAGCGAGCTGACTGTAGGGATGACGGTTGTCGACCGCTATCACTTAACAGGCAAGCCCGCCAACGCCAAGGTGCTGATGCATCTGGATCGTGAAGGCTTTGTGGATCTGCTGGTTGAAAGCCTCTACGCCTATCAGGATTAATACATGAGTAGACTAGTGATAATCGGTAGTGCCAATGCCGATCATGTGATGGAATTCAGTCACTTGCCCGAGCCAGGGCAAACACTGATGAGCCGCAGCTACCGTTTGGAACACGGTGGCAAAGGCGCCAATCAGGCAGTTGCCGTCGCCAGACTGGTGCAACCTGGCACCCGAGTGGACTTTATCTGCCATCTTGGGGACGACGCCATTGCCGATACCATGATCAAGAGTTGGTTGGACGATGGCATTCATCCTCAGGGCTTGAAGAAAGTGCCGGAAATGGCAACCGGCAGCGCAATGATTTTCATCGGCGATGGCGGTGAAAACTGTATTGGGGTGGCCGCCGGCGCCAACGCCAGCCTGGAGCCAGCCGATGTTCACTGTCATCAAGAGCTGTTCGAAGACGCCAGTTACCTGCTGGCACAGCTGGAAACGCCGTTGGAATCGGTCAAAGCCGCGCTGCAACTGGCCAAGCAACAAGACACAGTGACAATTCTCAACCCGGCCCCCGCCAGCACGCTGGCTGACGATGTGCTGGCCTTGGTGGATATCATCACTCCCAACGAAACTGAGGCAGAAGCCCTTACCGGTATCAAGGTGGAAGATGAAGCCGGCGCAGCCAAAGCCGCAGCCGCTCTGCAAGCCAAAGGGGTTGGCGCCGTGGTGATCACCCTCGGCAGCCGCGGCGCCTATGTGCGTCACCCAGAGTTTGAGGGCCTGGTGCCTAGCTACCCGGTCAAGGTACTTGATACTGTGGCCGCTGGAGACACCTTCAACGGTGCCCTGATGGTGGCCTTAAGTGAGGGACTGGCCATGGAACAAGCGGTGGATTTTGCCAATAAGGCCGCCTCCATAGCCGTGACCCGTCATGGCGCCCAGCGCGGTATTCCCTACCGCCGCGAGCTGTAATCACGCCTTTACCGCCACAAAAACGGGAGTCATAGACTCCCGTTTTTTATGCTGGCTGCCAGTCAAATTATTCGCCTGGATTGGCCTCTCTGTGGGCCTGAAGCTTGGTGGCAAACTCCTGCTGCAGCTGCTCCATCTTAGGCAGCAGCCCCTGGCTCAGTGATTGAGTCACCATCATGGATTCCTGCATCACGGCCGGCATCTTGGCGACCATGGAGCGCCCAGTATCACTGGCATAAAACGCCAGCATATCGGCAATTTCCTTGTCGCTGTAATGCTTGACATAAATATCGGTCAACGGCTGCTTCAGCTTGTCCCAGCCCAGCTCCTGCTTGAAGATCTGCGTACTCTTGCGGGCAAACTCTTCAAATAAAGGCTTTTCACTCTCCTTGATATTGAACTGTTGTTGCATGCCCAAAATCATCATTTCCATCTGGGTATAAGCCGTGTCCATCATGGAGTCCATCTGCATTTCCAGCAGTAACTGCTCCACCTGAGCCCGGCGAGCGCTGTCATCGGCCAACGCCAAAGGGCTGCTGAGCAATATGCCGCCCAGAACAAGAGATGACAAAAAACCAGGACCTTTCATGAGTGCCTCCGTGGCAAGTATTGATTCGGCTGTCAGTCTATCACAGCCCAAGCGACTGTCAGCTGCTCCAACCTCAGCTGACAGTTAAAATTCTGAGATTAATTCTCATTTAAGGGAAATGCCGTTATGATTGACCCAGGCGGGAGCCTGCGGGGCTCTCGTTCTGTCGAGAGAAATATCGACCCTAAAATCAGAAAAGGAATTGAAAATGAATAAGTTAACCAAGAGACTCGCGGGTATTGCCCTGTTGGGAGCCGGCGCCGTTATCAGCGGCACTGCCAGCGCCGACGAATGCAGCCTGACCATCACAGCCAACGATGCGATGCAATTTGATACCAAGGAATTAAGCGTTCCCGCCAGTTGCAAGACGGTAGAACTGACATTGACTCATTCCGGCACCCTGCCAGTGACAGCCATGGGCCATAACTGGGTTCTGAGCAAGAGCGCCGACATGCAGGGCATTGCTACTGATGGTATGGCAGCCGGCGCCGATGCCGCCTATGTCAAAGCCGGTGACGAGCGGGTGATTGCCCACACTCCTCTGGTTGGTGGTGGCGAATCTGTCAGCATCAGCTTCAGCACCGAAGGCATGACACCGGAAGAAAGCTACAACTTCTTCTGCTCCTTCCCCGGCCACTGGGCCGTGATGCAAGGCAGCTTCAGCATCAAAGGCTAAGCCTGCGCGCTTTGGGCCCGAATAAGGGCCCAAAGAAACATCTCCTTTTCCCTTCGCAAGACCCAATAGCCGCCTTTTCGCCAAGTGAGTCCGGGAACCCGGTGACAACTTGCCTGTCGCCTTATGGATGAAATCACCTATCAATATCGGCTTGCTTTCCAGCCATGGCCTATCACCTGCAGTGAGCTTTCGCACAGGCGATCTTGCGACTAGGACAAATGTTGCAAAGCGACAAGTTCATTAGCACGAACCAGGGATGGCGAGCTAGCCGTTAATTGCTCACTTGCCACTAAACAGGATTATGGTTATTTGTCGACTTTCTGCGGATGACAGACAAAGCGCCGCTGGGTAGAGTAGGAATCAAGGCTTGAGCCTGTTTCGGCCAGGCACTATTTGAAGGAGAGAGCTTATGTTGGGCGAAAACCATGCGCTGATCCTGGAGTTTCCGGAGCACAAACAGAAAATCCATCAACTCAAGGAAAACGATCCTCACTTTCGCGAGCTGGCAGCCGAGTATCACGACCTCGACCATGAGATCCGTGGATTGGAAGAAAACTGTGTCCCCACGGCAGAAGAACGTTTCAACCAGTTGAAACTGCGCCGCGCCGAACTCAAGTCCTGGCTCTATCAGCAGTTACTGCGCTGATACCCCCAAATACAGAGGCCCTTGCAGCTTAAACCGCAGGGGCCCATGATCATATCCTGATTAGCTCGATTCCGAGCCGGATCTTAAAGCCTATCCAGATGCAGGGCGTTGGCAAACTCCTGCAATTCACTGGCTTTAACCCCTTCCCCCGAGAGAGTGAACATGGCATTGCCATTGACTATCACAGTCAGCTCTGCTTCACCGGATTCAGTACTGAGCATGGCGTTATGCCCCTGAACCTTGACCAGCTTGCCGCCGCTCATGGCTATCATAGATGGATTGGTCAGCATGGCCATAACAGACTGCAATAGGGGGGAGTCGAGCACCAGCTCTATCTCCAGTTGTGCACTGTCTTCTTTGTAGTAGTGGCGGCTGGCATTTATGCCCCCGCCCAACATCATGCCACCTGTATCGCTTGAAGGGTCATCGGCTTGCCAACCCGGCAATGGCTCGGGAAATACTCCTACGACTTCTCCGGCCCGCTGCTGCCGGATAAGGGTTGAGGCATAATCCAGTTGTGAACTGGCCTGGCTCAATTCACCCTTGCGGTAATGTTGTAACCCGGCCTCAATGGCTTCGGCTACGGCAGGATCTTCGGCAGCCTGCAGCGGCGCCGCCAATGCCAATGAGGCAACAAGTAATAGATTTGAAGGTTTCATTATCTTTCCCTGATAAAAAAGTCCGCGAATAGCATAGCCGCAAGCTGAGTTCTACGCCAGCTATCCGTTACCTGGCTCTTGCTGTAGCTCGGCGGCAAGCTTCCGAAGCAGTGTAACATCTGGCTCAAACGTCAGTATCTGTTCGGCTCTGGCCAGCGCCAGCTCGGAGTGTTTGCGACACACCTCGCTAAACTCCACCCGGTTGGACAAGGCTTGAAAGGCTTTTTGCAGCCGAATGTGAATTTCCACCAGCGCCGCACCATCCCGGGCTATCGGCATAAAGAAGTCATCGAACAGTTCTTCAAGACGTATCGGCAGCATCCAAACTCTGGGATAGGGAATAGCCTCCGGCGCCGGCAGATTCTGCTCATCGGTCACCTGCCATTTGGCTATCAATCTGACTCCGCGACCAATCACATCTATCGCTGTGCCAGGATCATTCACCGCCGCCGACAAGGCCCTCGATGCCACTTCGGCCAATACCGACAACCCAAAGCGAGGGTCCTGATCGAAAGAACGTTCATTGGCCACGGTAAAAGCCTTGTGCAGTGGCTGCAACTGAGCGTCATCGACACCGCCATCCTCAGCCTGAAAACTCAGCCACAGCAATGGCCGTCCCTGATGGACAAAGGCACCTGGCAATGACGTGATATAGGCTTCGGCGCCGTAATCTTCGGCCCATTGATTGATGCTGCCGAGATCCACATGCTGCACATAGCCTGTGTCGGCCGGATAGAGAGCTAAAGCCCCTTTGGGAATATCCTCCTCGGATGCCAGCCGCCGCCCGTCCAGCCAAGGATGCTCACAGCGCCGCTGGATAGCCGCTCCAGCCGCCTTTTCAATCCTGTCTGTAGTTTCCCCTACCCGGCCTAGCTTGGACAAATGATTGATCCACACCAGAATGGTTGCCACTATCAATACCACCACGGCCACAGTCACCAGAAACAGTACCACCCGCCCCTCTTCGCCATAGACACCGGTACTGAGGGCGATAATGCCCACTATGCTGAAAACAAAGGAGCCGACAAAGGTAGCCAGCGCCTGCTGGGCAGTGGAGTCTTCCATCAACAGCTTGGTGGCTCTGGGGGAAATATTACTGGTGGCTGCGCCATAGGCGGAAATCATCACACTCAGGGAAAAGGTGGTCACGGCCAACATGCTGGAGGCGAGGATATTGAGCAGCTTGTCCACCGCATCTGCACCTATCATGCCCGACAGCGAAGGGGGAATAACTCCCTGCACCACTATCGCCAGCAATGCGGTAACCACCGCCAGAATCGCAAACAGCACAGTGCGCATCCAGAGTTTGCGGCTCAATTGCAACAGCCGCCAGCCCCATTTACTCAGCATAATCCCACTCCTTTGATGACTCTCTCCCTGGCCAGAATAGCAGCCTTTTGTTCTTTGGACAGGCAGATCAAGCTGTTAGACTTGGGAAGGTACAAACAAGTCCTATAGTGCAAGCCAGAGCGTCACCAGGAACTATTAGCACCTTCCCTTAAGCTTCTACCCTGCGGCCAGGATAATAATGAAAGTCGATCTCAACCTGCTTCCGGTATTGGAAGTCCTGCTGGAAGAACAAAGTGTTACCGGTGCGGCCAGGCGGTTGCACCTGAGTCAATCGGCCGTCAGTAAGCAGCTTAACCGCCTGCGGGAGTTGTTCAATGACCCGCTGTTTGAACGCAGCGCCTTCGGCCTCAAACCCACTCCCAGAGCGCTGGCTCTGGGGCCAGAGCTGCAGCAATGGCTCAGATTGGCCGAGCGGCTGACGCTACCGGACGAGTTTGACCCCACCGCCAGTGAACGTCAGTTTCGTATGCACTTGGTGGAAACCGCCTACTCCCTCACTCTGCCACATTTTATGCCTTCCTTGCTGCGCCAGGCTCCTGGGCTGGATATCAACTGCAAGACCTGGTACCCGGGCACCATGGAGCAGCTGCTGCGCTGCGAGCTGGACTTTGCCATAGGCTGCCGCGAGTGGGATCCGCGCTCGCTGATGCATATCAACAGCCTGCCGGATGAACTCGAGTATCTGGAGCTGACTCGCGACAAACCCATCTGCCTGCTGCCGCCGGGTCACCCTGCGCTCGAGGGCGACTGGAACCTGGAGCGTTTTCTCAGCTTCGAGCATCTGCAGGTAGCCTTTGGCGGTATCGAACATTGGTTGCTGGACGATGTGTTGGCACTGAAGCACAAGACCCGGCGGATCCGCGCCAATATCACCGACTTTCCCACTGCGCTGGAGTTATGTCGCCACAGCGAGTTAATCCTCTGCGCGCCTGCCAAATATGCGGCCCAGGCGCTGCAACATGTTGAGTTGGCGACGCTGGAAGTGCCGATAGATCTGGTGCCCGGTGCGTACGTGTTGTTGTGGCACAAGCACTTCAATCAAGACCCGGCCCACAAATGGCTGAGGCAGATGATTGCCGACACAGTAATCCCGGCCAATCAGCAATGAGGCGTCGCCAGAATTCACCTTATAAAACAACGCTCTGGTTTGCAGGTCAATACAGTAACGGTTCAATTAAGCGCCTGAATACTTAAGCGCATCAATCAGTAATCTAAAGGCGGCCGAGTGCTGACGCCCACTCGGAAAATAGAGGTGATAACCGGCAAACCGCGGGCACCAATCTTCCAACACCGGGAGCAGTTCACCGGCCGCTATCGCCGGCGCCAACGCATCCTCAGGTTGAAAACAGAGCCCGGCACCGGCTATTGCCGCCTTAGTCACCAAATCCGGTTCATTGCAGATAAGCTGGCCGCTTACCCGCACATTCAGCTCGCGGCCCTCTTTGGCAAACTCCCACACATACAAGCCGCCCGAAGTGGGAAGACGCAGATTAATGCAGTTATGCCCGGTCAAGTCCTGGGGGATGGTCGGCTTTGCATGGCGGCAAAAGTAATCCGGCGAGCCCGCCACCAGCATACGCAGATCCGGGCTGATACGCACGGCAACCATGTCTTTGGCAACCTGTTCGCCCAATCGTACCCCGGCATCAAAACCTTGAGCGGCCAAATCAAGCAGTTGTTGATCCACAGAAACCTCGATTTGCAGCTGTGGATGCTGCGCCAGTAAGCGATTAACCACCGGCAGCAATATCGACTCGGCGGCAAACTTGGTGGCGGTAAGCCGAATGTGGCCGCTGATCTCTTGCCTGAAACTGTTGAGTCGCTCCAACTGCTCGGCTATCTGACCAAAGGCAGGCCTTAGGGTCTGCAGCAACTGCTGCCCAGCCTCAGTGGCAGCCACGCTGCGGGTGGTTCGATTCAACAGTTGTACATTGAGGCGCTGCTCCAGGCGCCTTATGGTATGGCTGACAGAGGATTGTGATGTCCCCAACCTGGCCGCGGCGCGAGTAAAGCTGCCCTCTTCAACTACCGCCTGAAACACCCATAAATCCCCCAGCTCTTCCCGTCTCATATATGAATCTCAAATATAAAGCCAATACTGACATATCATTTAAGTTACATAATCTGCGCGGCTAAGATCGAATGCAAGTCCTCATCTACACAGGAACAGATCATGAAAATCATCAAAAATGCCGCCAGCCAATCCCTTCAGGGCCCGGAAGCCACCTTCTCCGGTCGGGTAAGAATCGATAATCACTTTGAACCCGGCAGCCCATCGCGTATCGGTGCCGCACTGGTCACCTTCGAGCCTAGTGCCCGCACCGCCTGGCATGCCCACGGCGCCGGGCAACTCTTGTATGTCACGGAGGGAAGGGGTTGGATCCAAAAAGCCGGTGAGCCGAAACAAATGATTGAAGCCGGTGATACCGTATGGGTTGCAGCCAACGAAAAACACTGGCACGGGGCCAGCCAAGACAGGGCCATGAGCCATGTAGCCGTAGCCGTAGCCGAAGCATCGGAGACAGCACCGGCTGCAATCTGGATGGAAAAAGTCACTGATGATGAATATCAGGCTTGATGCCGATCAGCCCAGAGCGGTTTTCGACCCGGTTGAAGCGATATCCGGATAATGGCGCTCACCTAAATAATACCCTTCACACGGGTAATAGGCTTGATATGGGGTGCAGCCAAGGCAGGTGCCGGCGCTTCAGTTGAGGCGCTCGGCATTGTCCAGCATTTTCACCGGCAATTGGTTATCCAGCAAAAAATAGTAGAGTTGCAAATCGGCTATCAATGACGGCTCGGATAGCTCAAAGTCCTGATAGGTGTGATCCTTGAAACGAAACCTCAGTTGGTGTTCAAAGCGCTTGCTCTGGCAGTAAAGTACCTGTTCTATCTGGGCTACCTCTATGGTGACCCCAAGCAAGACTAACTTGCCTTCAACCAGTTTGACCTCCAACGCGCCTTTGCTTCTGGCTGTTAAATAGTCCATCAGCAGCGACAACAGCACGCACACGGCGATATAGGCCAACTGATGCTCAAAAGGCTCATTGGCGAGATACACCAGATAGTAGGCGAACATAGCGCCCACCAAAGTACGAACAACAAAGCTTTGCAACAGCCTGAAGTCCGGCCGTTTGTTTTCCCTGACAAGTTCTTTCATGGATTCCCTTCTAAACGTTCCCAACCAACAGCCGAGCGGCAATGATAGAGATATTTTGTATTAAGAACAAATCATTACCAAAATGCGCAGCACCGCAACTCAAGGGAGCACAAGAAAACTGCAAGGCATAAAATCATGCCAGGCGATAGCTTTATGGAGCAAATCGGAAGAGGCCAATCAGGAGGTTTGCCGGGGAGGCTCTCCTTCCCCGGCGCAGGGTTTAATGCTAACGGGATGGAATATAGAGCATGTTAATTAGGGCCGCCGCTATGGTGGTAGCCGGATCTTTGCCATCCACCGCCGGTGCTAGGTTGGTCCAAACCACCAGAGTCACCTTGTTGACAGGATCATGTCCCATAAAGGAGTTATAGCCGGGCAACTCACCAGTATGACCATAGAGGCTGCCAAACTTGGCGATCCCTAGGCCATAATAGGCAGTGTTGGGATTATCGGGATCTATCGGCCTGACACTATCCAGACGCCTTCGCTGCCAATCGGCATCCAGCAATTCTCCGGCAACCAAAGCCTCTACCCAGGTTGCCAACTCATTGGCACTGGAGATCCCGGCGCCGGCCGCCCAGCCCCAGGAAGGATTGGCCTCGGTTTGATCTATGGGTGCCAGAATGCCCTCTCTGGCTTCTCGCTGCATCTTTTCGGGCAGCATATAAGGCGGATCCATAGTCAACACATTGGTGCCATACATATAACCCCGCGCCAAGGGCGTGGGAAGAGTATTCGAATGGATATCGGGAAACAGAGTCCGCTCAAGACCCAAGGGGGCAAACAACCTCTGCTGCATCACAGCCGCCAGCGGCTTGCCATCGATTTGCTCGGCGATCAGTCCCAGCAAGACGGTATTGGTATTGGAGTATTCAAATGCGCTGCCGGGGGCAAAACCTGGCTTATGGGCAAAACTCATTGCCAGCAGCTCAGTCTGAGTCCACACCTTGGTTGGCTGCTCATCAAGTGTCTGATTCAACTCGAGCGTGGTGCTGTAATTGAAAAGACCGCTGCGCATAGTAAGCAAATGTTCTATGGTGATCGACTCACCGTTTGGCACATTGTCGAGATACATGGAGACAGTGTCACTCATTTGCAGTCGCCCTTGCTGCGCCATCTGCAAAATCACGGTACCGACCCAGGTCTTGGTATTGGAGCCCACCCTGACATGCTGATCAAAGTCGGTCGCTTCACTGCCGCCATAACGGGTTACCCCATAGGCGGTTTTAAAGTCGCCCCTAGGCGTTCGCAGAATCACCACGGCGCCGGGCACCAGCATCTCCTTGGCCAGTTGTTCCACCGTCTTCTGCATCTTGGCCGTGTCGACAGGATTGAGCACCACTTCTTGTGAATCCGAATTGCAGGCGCTCAGCAAACTCACAGAGACCAAGATAGACGCATGGATAGGCAGATAAGCCCAAAACCTCTTGGCGCTGACGACCACCTTATTGCCAAAGGGCCTGGCTCCCAAGCACTCCCGACTCAACACTCGATTGAACATAAACAGCCTCTCCCTATCTGTTATCGCATACCGGCGAGCTAGACTATCCCGCCTTCCATTGCACCACACTAACCTAGTGGGCTTTGGCAGTGGGTTCAAGTTGTTGTGAGAGAAATATGGCGAGTATTGCCGGGAGCAAAAGGTCCCGCTGCCAGGCTGTTTAACAAACTCAGCTACAGCGACTAATCAACTTTGACGTAGAAGCAGTTGCATTTACAACTGAACAAGCCGATTTGCGGCTCCTTGGGCTTCTTGCCACTGCGCTTGGCCTGTGAATTGGCCACCTCGACAGCATGCTTGATCTCGCTGATTTCCTTGCGGGATAAGCGCTTGGTATGCCCATGTACTGGGCAACGCTCTCTTTCACCATCATGGGTGATACGTTCACCTGACATGCTCTATTCTCCTTTTTATTTTTCGCCCGCCTGGCTGCTAGCCTCCACGGTAGTTCAGCTGCTTATGCTAATTTGCCAACACAGCTCATTTTGCTGTTCAGCCCTAATATTGATATCCATAAACTGCTTGATGACCTCAATATTGGTGCTTGTGTGCAGGCTCGGTTTACTGGTCGTGTAACTGCCCTTTCCAGCCAAGGCCATGGGAATGAGTAACTGATCCGCCAGTTGCTCTTCCACTGCTGCTTCGGCGCTAACAAACTTATTTACCCGCCCCGCACATCGCTTGGCCACGCGCTCTGCCGAGAGGCCCTGCTCACCAACCACTTCAAACAGGTTGGTATGTGTCTTACCCTGGATTGTTAACTGAAAGCTATTACCTGGCCCTATGGAGTCCACATCCGTGATTATGCCTGACGATGCGCTCCACCCCAGAACCGTTTTTGCTGCAGCCACTTCTCTTTGCCCAATAGATACAGGTAACTGGCTGACAAGTGCATGAAGCCCGCAGTTTTCCGGTTTTTTTGCAAACTCACTTCCAGACTCCATGAGCCTAATTGGGCTCAAGACTTTTGCCGGCTTTATCTCTATCTGCCACTTGCCACCACCTACCGGATAAAACCCAAGCGAAGACTTCACAATTTGGCAGTCGATGCCCATCAGCTTTAACAGCGGCAAATAGGACTGCTCCAGAAAACACAGCGAGGGCGACATTCCATTGTGTGTGCCACCTTCAAACTCGACCTTGGAGCCTGCCTTCGCCAGCGCCAAAACCGGCAAGATGGTTTGGCACACCAACACTGTGCTTCCTGCTGTGCCAATGGCGAAACGATAATCGCCGGGCAAAACCTCACCGGGCGAAAACCGTATCCGGCTGGAGCCCAGTTCCACCCCTTCTGTGCTCGCCTCACATATCGCTTGTGCCGCCAATACCGAGGTCAGGTGTTGGCGCAGCAATCCGGGCTTCTTACGCTTGGCTCGAATATTGACTATTTCGATTGGTCGCTGAGTCAAAATAGACAGGGTCAATGCTGTCCTTAACACCTGACCACCGCCTTCTCCCTGCGCCCCATCTATCACTAAATACGGCATGATTTACCCCTTAACGCACACAACTTGCTTCAAGGTATAAACCACTTCAACCAAATCTTTCTGCGCTTCCATGACCTTATCTATATCCTTGTAGGCATGAGGTATCTCATCAATGACTGCCGCATCTTTACGGCACTCCACCCCTTGAGTGGCTTCAATTTGATCTTTGACCTTATATACCTTTTTCGCCTGGGTTCTGGACATTACCCGCCCGGCACCGTGACTGCAGCTATTGAAACTCTCGGGGTTTCCCAAGCCCCTGACAATGAAGGAACGAGCCCCCATGCTGCCTGGAATAATCCCCATTTCGCCCTTTTCAGCTCGAACGGCACCTTTACGGGTGACATAGCAGTCTTTACCGAAATGCCGCTCCCGGGAGATATAGTTGTGATGGCAATTCACCGCCAATTCCGCTGTCGAAAACCCTGTCGGGATCAGCTTTCTTAAGGCTGCAATCGCATTGAACATCATGATTTCACGGTTTTTCGCCGCATAATCCTGCGCCCACTCCACAGCCTCGACATAGTCATCAAAATACTCACTCCCCTCTTCCAGATAAGCCAAATCCATATCGGGCAGGTTAATCTGATGGCGCTGCATCTCTTTCCTGGCCAGTTCGATAAAATAGGTACCTATCCGGTTACCCACACCGCGACTGCCTGAATGCAACATAATCCACACGGCATTATTTTCGTCCAAACAGAGCTCAAGAAAGTGATTGCCTGTACCCATAGTGCCTAAGTGTTTCAGGTTATTACTCTTCTTTATTGCCGGGTGCTTTTCACAAATTCGCTCGAACCTGGTTGCCAGTTTTTTCCATTCCTCGGCCACCAACTCAGGAACATTGTGCCAGGCACCTCTGTCCCTTGCCCCTCTGGCTCTTCCGGTTCGGCCATGGGGGATAGCGGCCTCAAAGGCACTTCTTATTCCAGCCAAATTATCCGGAAGCTGACTGGCGGATAAGGTCGTTTTGACGGCCACCATGCCGCAGCCAATATCGACACCAACGGCAGCGGGAATAACGGCATCCACCGATGGTATTACGCTGCCAATGGTTGCCCCCTTGCCCATATGGACATCCGGCATAACCGCTATGTGTGAATGTACCAAAGGCATAGCGGCAATGTTGTTCAACTGCTCCAGAGCCTTGTCTTCAAAAGGAACTCCCTTGGTCCACGCTTTAATCGTTGCCCGTCCCTTGCTTTCTATAACGTTGTAATTACTACACATTACTGATTCCTTTACTTCCAATCCATTTCTCAGCGGGCTGCGGCATCCTCTTCGCCACAGCCCTTCCCGTCAGGCAATTTTCACTATGCCATTCATAAGCCCTTCCAGGCCGCCGTAAACCGTCAGGTTGCCTATCTTGTCCGACACTTTCTCGAGTGCTTCAAGCTCCTTCAACCGCATCAAGGTAGGATTGTTTTCCATCACCTTGGCAGTGTTGTGCAAACTTCTGGTGGCCGATGTTTCTTCGCGGCGCTTGATCACATTGGCTTCCGCCGCTTTTTGTGCTTCCACCACCTGATTCAATATCGCCTTCATCTCTCCGGGCAGAATAATGTCCTTCACGCCCACATTGACCAGTGAGATACCTATAGCAGTAAGCTGATCTGAAACCAGTTCCTTAACTGTTTCATTGACATACAACTTATCCAACAGAATATCGTCCAGTGACTTAGTGCCAACCGCTTCCCGCAACGCCAGTTGCAATGTCTTGTAGACAAAGTCATCCACCTTATCCACGCTGCGGGCAGCAAGTTCGGCATCCTGCAACCTAATGCTCGCGCTAAGATTAATCCGCAGGCTCACCCTGTCTTTACTCAAGATTTCCTGGCCTGAAATCTCCAGCATCTGCGTCCGGCAATCAAAGGGCTTCACTTCAATCGTGTGATTGAACTGCCAAAATGCGTGCTGCCCCGGCTCCAACCTGCGTATGAATCGACCATTTACATACAACAAGCCGATATGGTCTTTGGCGACAGAGATATCCGCAATCGGCTTAATCGCCACTGTACGGTTGCTTCTGATCAATCTTGTAGCGGTATTGGCTCCCGCACGATTGATCAAGAAGAGCAGCTTTTCATCAACTTGCAGATTTTCCTCAATTGAGAGGGTATCCAACCTCAATTCCCCCGCGTCTTTCCACAGGTAAAGGTGCTCACCCGGTGCAACAATGCCTTGCAGCAGATCGTCCACATAGAGCAATCCCACTTCATTGCTCGACAGTTTCCAATGCGAGATGTGTTTACGCAGAGCATCGCTGCTTCGGTAAAGTCTGTCGGCATTTTTTTCAGCAAAGTAGAGCGTATTGATATCAAAGGTAATGAATTCCAGATCATCTTTAATATCCCAAATTTTGTGCTTCCCAGGCATAAGTACATCCGCCAGCATTTGATTTTTAAACATCAATACCCTTTGGTTTTCAGCGACTGTAACCGTTTTTCTTATTGAGAGTTTTTTAAACATAGTTAATTTCCTTTTATCCTTTCACTTACCCGGAAGTAAGTGGAGTTAGCAAGAGTTCATTGCTTAACTGAGAAAGGCACCTGATTTCTAAATGGCAGGGAGCATCCTGCTGGCTACCATTGGTCCATCTTTAGCGTTTATCAGTCATTGGCAAAAACGACTCGCTAACCTTGATTCTTGCAATTTGAATTTAGGGCGGGATTTGAACCCACAACAATCGAATTAACACTTCGATGCTCTACCAATTTGAGCTACCTGTATTTAAGGAAGGATTCGAACCTTCGACTACGACATTACGCCGCTGCTCTATCCTCTGAGCTACTTAAATCCTATTAAGATGGGAATCGAACCCATGACCGACGAATCCACTTCGCTGCTCTTCCAGCTGAGCTACTTAATAATGCATTTGATTAGGCATACGCAGTCACAGTGTTCAGCGCACCGGTGTGACCTTTGAATCACAACCACTTAATCAGACAAGTTATCTATATCAATCAATGTGCCAACTTAGGCATCAACTAAAAATAAAACACATAACACCTTGATTGTTAAGCACAAATAATTCTTGCAACTCATAAACCCTGTTTTATTACCAGGTTGACCGCAAACAGAAAAAGTAATTAAATGGATACGAACATATCAATATGGATATCACAAACAATGAAACGCACTGTGGTCGTAAGTTTGGTTGGCACTCAATTGGATTACACAGGGAAAGGAAGTGATAGATGGGCCAAGTGGCGCCCCAATGTCAGCTTATGCAGCCAAGAAGATTTGATTGTCAGCCAACTGCACATGCTTCATGACAACCACAGTAAAAGGTTGGCCAGCAGTGTTGCGGCCGATATTGGCAGCATTTCACCGGAAACAGAAGTCGAATTACACAATGTGAACTTCAATGATCCCTGGGATTTTGAAGAGGCTTACTCAAAACTCTATGATTGGTGCCACCAACAGGTATTCGATACCGACCGGAACGACTATCTATTCCACATCACCACAGGTACCCATGTTCTGCAGATATGTATTTTCCTGCTGACAGAGAGCGGCCACTTTCCCGGCCGCTTGATACAAACCTCACCGGATAGAGGCAATAAAAATAAGGCTATAGGAAAAACCCAGATCATTGATTTGGACCTTTCCAAGTACGACCAACTGGCGACACGCTTCGACAAGGAACACCTCGAAGGAAAAGAGTTTCTTAAGAGTGGTATAGAGACGAAAAATGCGGCATTTAACCGACTGATTACGCAAATCGAAAAGGTCGCGATCCGCTCCAGCGATCCTATGTTGCTCACAGGCCCAACCGGTGCCGGCAAGAGTCAACTTGCTACCCGTATTTTTCAGCTGAAGAAAAAGCGCTCAATGTTGGAAGGAGAGCTGGTATCGGTAAACTGTGCAACGCTGAGAGGCGAAAATGCCATGGCGGCATTGTTTGGTCACACCAAAGGAGCCTTTACCGGGGCGCAAAAAGAACGCCGTGGATACCTTCTGACAGCAAATAAAGGCATGTTATTTCTAGATGAAATAGGTGAGCTCGGGCTGGAAGAACAAGCCATGCTGCTGCACGCAATTGAAAACAAGACTTTTCATCCTGTGGGCAGTGATCAACCGGTTTCCAGCGACTTTCAGTTGATAGCCGGAACAAATAGAAATCTGAAGTCACAAGTCCATCAGGGCCTCTTTCGGGAAGATCTGCTGGCCAGGATCAACTTGTGGACCTATGAACTCCCCGCATTAAAAGATCGCAAAGAAGACATTCCAGCCAATATTGACTACGAAGTCAGACTCTACGAACAAAAAACCGGACAGCGAATTCAATTCAATAAAGAGGCTAGGATTGCATTCGAAAACTTTGCCACTTCCAACAGGGCTATTTGGTCAGGTAATTTCCGCGATCTAAGTTCAGCCATCACAAGATTGTGTACATTGGCAGACTCATCAAGGATCTCTGTGGATGATGTGAAAGAAGAAATCGCGCGACTAGAGCAGTTCTGGCAATCTTCTCCACACGATACTCAGGTAGAAACGCTGAAGCAGTATCTTGCAGATGAAGAAATTGCCCAGTTGGACCAGTTTGATGCCAATCAGCTCAACTATGTTTTAAATATCTGCAAGCAACACGGCAGCATGGCATCGGCCGGCAGAGAGTTATTCGATGTCAGTAGAACCAAGAAAGCCCAAACCAACGATTCGACAAGATTGCAAAAGTATCTCCAAAAATTCGGCTTAACTTGGTCGAAGATACAATCCAAGGGGAAAGAATTAGCCTGATATCATAGGATGCAAGAGGTTTGAACAAACTCACCGACACGCCAATAGAATAAGTAGATAGATAAGCTGTACTAGCTCACCCACCTCCTAACCCTGGAACTCTGGGTCTGCCACACGAATCTGGCCCAGTTTCCGTTTTATCAGCGCCCTGACGCTATCATCTCCCAGCCCCAGATTATTGGCTATGCACCAACTGAGTATTCCTGTCTAACACATTTAACACGGCTTGACGGGCAAATTTTCTGATGGGCTACCACCTGGACTGATAAACAACATGCTCAGTTCTCAGCTCGATATGTTTATCCAAAGCATTAGTGAGGTATGTTTAGTCTCGAACGACCTCCCATCCCCTTCTCTCCTGAAAAAGCATACAGCACTAAAAACCTAATGCTGTACGCCGATTTCAACAGCCCTGTCCGCTTCACATCCAGGCTTTAATCACACCTATTTAGGATAGCTGGAGCCAAATAATCAAAGAGTATCGCAAAACATTTCCCTAACACCTTGACCACTCTTGAAGGCACAATCAATGGCTAATTGTCTATCTGCACTGAGGTTACCCATCTCCTGGTCAATGAGTTCAGCCCCCTGTTCCAGGGTATTGGCTTCTATCACGGTTTGGAAAAGCTGCAAATACCAGTTTTGGTTCGGCCTTAACACTATTCCTTGTCTTTCAAAGTACTGGCATGTTCGAATGATCACAGAGCATTGCATCATCACATAGGTGGACTTCACTTCTGTATTGCTCCATAACTGTTCTATGCTCATTAACGCAAATAAGCCAGACAAAGTTTGAGCAAGCAAATATTGCCCCGCCAATTCAGCTGTATCCTGATTTCGATATTTTAAGTGGGAGTCAACAATGAAAAAGATACTAAAACAACATTCCGCCATCGAAGTAACCAACTGCTTATTTTCAGGGTATCCCTTATCCCTCAAGCCGGAAACAACATCATCCAATACAACTTCGTATATGTTGGACAACAAAGTATCCAAAGCAGCTGGTAATTGAAGCTGCTCGTCAGCAGCCGATACAGAGTCGGACTTACGCAATGCGACCACTAGCTCTTCGAGCATATTCGTCAGTATCAAAACTTCGTTTTCAGAGAACTGATCCAAGTACTGGAAGTCATAGTCATTAATAAAGAGAGTTTTTTTATCACAACGAATACTACGAATTTCACTTAAGGAAAAACTCTCTACCTTTCTCAGCGTACCTTTAGCCCAAATAGCATGAGGAGTCACAACCAGAAAATCTTTGGTTGTTTGCATAAAGGTGTTATCCACAATCATCAGGATATCGTAAGGTTCGATTTTACCCTCTGATATTTCGATGACTTTTCTGACTTTGTGGACTTTGATAGCCGGCGCGATTTGGATTTGTTGGGATAGACGATGCCTCTTGGCTACGGCGTTAACTATATCCAAGTATTCCCGCTGATAGCTACCTTCAAAAGCGGGCTTGGGACAGGATTCCTGCTCCGGCTTTTCAGGCTTAAGGCTTTCGGGGGCAGCGCTTTCAGCTTTGTCGCTCGCCGGTGCTGTATTACTGGCCGGAGCTGTATTGGTGAGAGATACGCCACCATTTGCATCTGCTGCCGGAATAACACTCTCGGTTGTAACGCCTTCAGGGGGAAGATTTTCAGCAGTAACGCTCGTCGAAGCAGTGTTGCCGACAGAAGCTTCACCATTTGCAACAGCTGCCGGAGTCACGCAGGCTTGTGCCACATTCGAAACTTCAGCAGTTTCTGTCGCCCCTGTATTGCCTTGTATCTTTTGGGCCAGTTTTTCCAACAGTTTCAATAAAACCGCGGGCTTCATACCGGAACCCGCCATACCAAAAGCACAGCCTTGCCCCAACAACAGATCTGAACCGTCAACAGCATGCTCTTGACTGGTGTTTATCAACTCTTCCCACGACATGTGGTTTTTTGCAGAAGTTGTTGTCCAGTCATTTTTCCAAAACAATCCTTCAGATGTAAATGCCAGACCATTTTTTGCAGAACCAAACACCGTAGAATCGACTATGGCATAAATATCGACCGATGATGACATGCCATAACATGCACTTGCATTTTTAGCTTTCTTGCTGGGTATGTTGGGCGCAACAAAAAGCCCATCAGAGTGGAAGTTCTGCAAAATCTCCAGCACATCTGTTTCCATTTATCCTGTTCCTTGTATAAAACCTTGCTCAATACATAGCTATGTAACGTATTGATATAATTTGAGTAAGAACAAGGATAAGTGCAGCAAGCAACCCCCTGCAATGCTTTCTTAACAAAAGTATGAACTCAAACGACATCATCAATCCTGCCCCTGTGTCCTACAGGTTCTACCGGGTGTCTGCCATGACAACAGCAGCCATATTGAACCGCTTACCCATCGATAACAGGCTCAAGCTGACGACCGACTTTAGCCATGTATTCAAAGGGCCGGATGGTACACTGGAAGTGGGTTCAGGAGGGAATGAGAGTATCCGTGAAAAATCATCTATTTCAATGGACAAGAAGCAGCCCAAGCTTTTAAAACAGTATGATAGGGATAGCTGGCTCTTATGAGCAATAAAAGCCAGCTTAAACAAAAACATCAGATTTAACATTCATTAACTGGTACTCTAAATACGTATTTTAGAGCCCCCCCCTGATAGAAATAAACCGTACAAGTTTGGTATCCGCCGCCACTAGGTCCGCCGGTATTTTCACCAATATTGCTGAAGTTGGAGGGACCACCTGATGAATTCTTAAAGTCACCACTTTCACGTAGTGTTTTTAACTTGCTAAGAATGCAGGGGTCAGTAAAAGCGAGAGGACCATTTTTTCCCTTCAACTGTGCTAAAGTATAGCCTCCAGCGACTACCGAAAGATCATTCAATGTTAAATCAATTATTGGTGTAGCTGCAATGTTGTCATTTTTCATAATCCTTAAGTCAAATAAAAGGTAATCTGTCATAAACCCACCACCCTCAGACTGTCTAAAGCCGAACTGAAGTGATAAGGATGGATCTTTACTTGTATATTTAAGACCCACTGTTCCCAGCCGATTACTGAGATTTACTTGTACATCATTTATATCGACTGACGATCCATTCTTACTCAATACAGCGTGAACATTTTTCAAAAGGGGGGTACCGTTAACTATATCTGACTTTAACTTATTTTCTATATCCGTTAATTTATTTGGATCAACTATAGCAGCAAGTGCAGTATCGGTTGGGCAACCGCTTGAAACACCAGAACTGTCATCCTGATTACTATCATATAATCCAACTTGATTAATTCCTGCTGAGATAATACCAATCTCGTCTCGACGAATTTTATTTTGTTCTACAACTGACTTTTTTAAGGCTCCATAGGCTAGCCCAGCATCTGACAAAAGAGACTTTTTTTCTGATGTTATAGAAAAAGGCCAAGTTGTCGCTTCATAAGATATCCCATCAAACCTATGCCCTACACTGAAACTATAAACAACACCGGTATTTGGATTGACCAGGGCTATTTTATTGCTCGTTGAGCCACAAATCATGTTATCTGGTGTCATGGGCTGAGTTCTGTCTTCCGGGTAACAATTCAGACGTGGCGTAAAGTTTTTAACAGCAAACTGTCGCGCACTAGCATCATTTGTACAACTTGAGCACAAATAGTTCTGAGTAGCCATTGATGAAAATGGTAAAATCCCCATCAGTAAAAAAAATATTTTTTTCACCTTACACCTCCTTGTTTACACCACTGTTACCAGCTTATAACCCACCAGTCAACCACTCCGGTCATTGTTCTTCAATCATCTTTTTACTTCTGGGTGATGTAACCTGTTGGCCTGCATAGTTTATGTTGACCAGAACCCTATTCGCGCTGGAATAACCAAAATCCTGGAGGACTCAGACTATAGCAGTATTCAACGGCAGATACGGGCAGGGATACTGGATAAAAACACCTGAACTATTACCCTTTGGCGACAATGAACGGCATAACACGCCACAAGGATTGCACTTTGAAGCCAAGGATTATTTAATGACAGGTTGATGATACCGGATACATTATCCGCCACAACAACAGCAGCCATATTGAACCGCTTAAACACCCCATCAATGACGAGCTCAGCTAACCAAGGGCCTTAGTCGTTTGTTCAAAGGGCCGGATGGTACGCTGGAGCCACTTACAGCGCTTTGTAAAGCCGGAGCTGTGGTTCTGCAACGACGGTGAAGGCAAGGAGCAGTTATTTGTCGGAAGCTTTTTAGCTGAATCTCCGAGGCTCCCTGGTACTAATCTCGGTGAAAGGTCAAAATTTTGCATTATTTATCTTTATTTGATATAAATGGCCAATCACAACATATAAAAAGCAAGGGTCAAAATAACCTAATTTAAAACCTTGAAAAAGAGGAAATAAAATGGAATTTGTTATTGGGTTATTTGTAACTTATTTGCTTTATAGATTTTTTAAAGGTAAGAAGAACGATAAACCTTCTGCACAAAATCCGTCTCCCCAAAGAACTCACAAACCTTTTTCCGAAAAAACAAAAGTCTCTGAAAGTAGAACGTCATCGCCCAGTATTGCTGTAGGTTCTTCCAGCATAAGTGTATCCAGTTCGTCTAATCATGCTTATTTAGACGATGATGATGACTTTGCTACTTTTACTATTCATACAAGCTTTGGCCGAGAGCCAGAAAAAACAACGAACAAACAAAAAGGTCGATGGATAAGTGTAGATGAACAACTTTCTGTTAATGGAAGACAGTTAACGAAAGGCTTTTTCTACTTTGGTGGAGTAATGAATTCACTAGATGGGTACGGTATAGAGCCATCTCTAGTGGATGATAAACGCCCGGCTTCAAGTCCCTCGGTAGATTCAGAAATATACACTGATGAATCCTTAGGGTACTGGCCAACTTACGCATCCTTATCTAAAGGCTGTAGAGGCGCTTACCTAGATTGGCTCGCCTCTGATCGCTCAAACCCCAGTACGCCAATTGGTTATGTCTTCATCTATTTCTACGGGTTTGAGAGAAGAGTCATCGAAAACAAATCCAATAATCAAATATCTAATGAAGAGTACATAGCAATATTTGAAGAAGTGTTGCGTCTCAATAGCGTTTTCAACGCAAATCGTTCGTTCAGAGGATACTCTGCTAATTTCCTCGAACTAATGGCACTTCAAAGACCCTCCTTATTAGAAGATAGACTGTCAGATATACCAGAAACTAATAATGCATTGTCATTCAGAGTTAAACTTGCAAAAACTATAGCCAATGGAAACCCTGTAACAGCTCCCTTAGCTTTAGAGTGGCTAAAAAATACATTCGAGTATTCCCTAAAAACTCCCGCCCGTAGATGTGAAGAAGAGTTTAGCCAGCTTTTCCAAATTAGATTTTCTGACAAGTTTGGCGAAGGAATTTCCGTAAAACCCAATAAAACTAAACTGCGACTTTCATACCATGCGGCAAGCAATGGTGTGCATGGGGTTGATTTGGAGTTGGGTGACTTACCTGATCCAAGTATTCTCAAAGGCCCAATTAAAAAGCTCATTCCTATTGCCGAACAATGTACAGAAGAGTTGAGCAGCTATAGCCGTTACTTAGGAAAAGCTGATACCTCAAGGAGTGATATTGCAGCGCTGATGTTATTACCTAAAGAATTGGCAAACGAAGCAAACTCACCAGTTATAGAAACATTTAAGTCTTGGGCAAATCAGATAATTAGTTCAAATGATGGACTAACCACAGTCAAGGATTTCTGGACTCATACAGGTACACCTCTCCCTAAGGCGTTTAACAAAAAAGAAAATGAACTAGTCGCTAACTTGGCTGCTAAGGCTGAAATAGGTATTGCGCCAGACCAACGTTTTCACCATGCAAAATTGAAAACCGATGATAACATTGTGCTCTTCTCACCGGGCCATGGAGAGTTTTTTGAGCCAAGCTCGACATTCAATCAAGTAAGTTTAGCAATTAGGTTAGGGGCAATGGTCGCAACGATAGATGGTACTGTAGATCATCATGAGAAAATCGCCTTACAAACGTTGATAAACCACGATGACAAACTCTCACCTTCTGAAAAGAACTCGTTAAATGCATATTTAACTTGGCGTCTAAATTCCCCTGTAAATAATACCGGATTGAAAGCTAGGATTGAAAAACTCGGCGTTCCACAGGTTGAATTCTTGAAAAGATTCATGCTTTCCATCGCTCTTGCTGATGGAAAAATCGATGCTTCTGAAATTAAGCAAATCGAAAAGTTATATACCTCATTAGGCTTAGATAAGTCACTCGTTACAAGTGACATTCATGCATTTGCCTCCAGTAAACAACCTATCTCAGCCACATCTAAAGACGCTTCAATTGATAAAAGTACCTTTCAGTTGGATGAAGGTATTCTAGCTATGCATGAAAGTGACACCAACGATGCAAAGAGTATGCTGGAGAGTATATTTGCCGTTGATGAAGAAGCTGAACTGGAAATGAGCCCCACCGCTGATGTCAATGAAGAAAGCTTAGATAGCCCTTACAAAGAGCTTTTTGAAACTTTGATAGCTAAAGAGTCGTGGCCACGTAAAGAAGTTCATGAACTGTGCAGCAAACTAAACATAATGGTTGATGGCGCATTAGAAACTATTAATGACTGGGCTTATGACAAAGTTGATGCGCCAGTTCTAGATGACGATGGTGATATCTATGTCGATCTAGAAATCGTAGAAGAATTGAAGGGATAAATAATGGTTGCAAAAAGAATACGAGCTAAAGAAAGAGATGCAATTATCCAATCTCTGAAGTCAGGTGTTACTCCTAAGATTGGAATCCAGCATATCCAAGTAGGTCGAGTAAATGAATTAAAAGCGCTAATCCAAGACATTGATCGGATCTCAGATGGAGGTTCAGCTTTCAGGCTCATTATCGGCGATTATGGTTCTGGTAAAACATTCTTTTTAAGTGTTGTACGCGCTATTGCTCTAGAGAATAAGCTTGTAACCGTCAATGCAGACTTATCTCCTGATAGACGTATTCATGCATCGGCTGGTCAAGCTAGGAACCTTTACTCTGAGCTAATGCGTAACATGGCTACTCGCAACAAACCTGATGGTAGTGCTTTAACCAGTGTCGTTGAAAAGTTCATCACAGAAGCAATGAAAGAAGCTGATACTTCAGGAAAAAGTATAAATTCAATTATCCATGAAAAATTAGCATCACTTTCTGAACTGGTTGGCGGTTATGATTTTGCTAAAGTTATTGAGGCTTATTGGATAGGTCATGAGAAAGATGATGAGATATTAAAAGCTAGCGCCATAAAATGGTTACGAGCAGAGTATTCAACTAAAACCGATGCCCGAAATGACCTAGGAGTTCGAACAATTATTTCGGATACATCTTTTTATGATGCACTGAAATTAATGAGTTTATTTGTCAGACAAGCTGGCTACCAAGGGCTTCTAGTTAATTTAGACGAGATGGTAAATCTGTATAAGTTGAACAACACCACAGCGAGAACTTCTAACTATGAACAAATACTCCGAATTCTAAACGATTGCTTGCAAGGAAGCGCTGAGTATTTGGGCTTCCTTCTCGGCGGAACCCCTGAGTTTCTGCTAGATCCACGTAAAGGCTTGTATAGCTATGAAGCACTACAATCTAGATTGGCAGATAACAGCTTTGCTAAACAAGCGGGCGTGATTGATTATTCGTCACCAGCCCTACACCTCGCTAGCTTAACCCCAGAAGAACTTTATATTTTGCTTAAAAACTTGCGTCATGTTTATGCTGAAGGTGACGAAACGAAGTACTTGGTTCCAGACGAATCTCTCAAAGCGTTCTTACAGCACTGCAGCCAAACTATAGGGGATGCGTATTTTCGAACGCCACGTAACACCATTAAAGCATTTTTAGACATGCTCGCAGTAATCGACCAAAACCCGCAAATTGCGTGGCATAGTCTAATCTCATCAGTAGCAATAAATGAAGATAAGCCTTCCGATGTTGAACTCGAAACAGAGGACAATGAAGATGGATTTGCTGACTTCAAACTATGATTGATGAACATGAAAAATTAGACCATCGGATTCAGCGCTGGATATTCAAACAAGGCTGGACTGGCTTACGAGAAATACAATGCCTTGCTATTGAACCTATATTGTCTGAAAAGACAGATGTGCTGATCAGCGCTTCAACCGCAGCAGGAAAGACAGAGGCATTTTTCTTGCCTGCGCTCAGCACTATCGCACCTCAAGAAACGGGTGTAGGGATCCTTTACGTTAGCCCTCTAAAAGCCCTTATAAATGACCAAGATAGGCGCTTAGGAAGTCTGTCTGACCTGTTAGAAATACCGGTTACTGCCTGGCATGGTGATAGCTCACAGGGCCGAAAGAAGAAGTTAAAAGCATCGCCGTCTGGTGTCGTGTTAATAACACCTGAGTCATTGGAGTCATTACTCATCAGAGACTCAGGCTGGATCAAAGCTGCATTCTCTAATTTGAAATATATCGTTATTGACGAGTTTCATGCCTTTATTGGCTCTGAGCGCGGCCATCACTTACTCTCTTTACTACATAGACTTGAACACCTTCTCGGAAGACTAAAAACACCAATCCCGAGAGTAGCTTTGAGTGCTACGCTTGGTGAGTTAGAGAAAGTACCTCTATCACTTCGCCCTAATCGATCTTTACCTTGCAAGATCATCAAAGATACACATTCGACTTCCACCCTGAAGGTTCAGGTAAAGGGGTATGTAAACCCTGCTAACTTAGAAGCTGAGTCTTCCAATGATGCCGAATATACGATCTGTCAAGATTTATTTAAATTTTGTCGAGGCGGAAATCACCTTGTGTTTGCAAATAGTAGGAGCCGTACAGAAAGCATTGCGGCTACATTATCTGACTTCTGTGAAGAAAAAATTGTACCGAATGAATTTTTTCCTCACCATGGTTCGCTATCTAAAGATCTTCGAGAAAGCTTAGAAAAGCGATTGCAACAGGAGCATTATCCTACCACAGCGATTTGCACAATGACTCTTGAACTAGGCATTGATATCGGCAAGGTAAACTCAGTAATTCAAGTAACAGCCCCCCACTCTATTTCAAGTTTACGTCAAAGAATGGGACGCTCAGGAAGACGCGGTGGAGCCTCAATATTACGAATGCTCATCGCTGAAGCTGAATTGACAAAAGACTCTAGCGTCATTGACAAGCTGAGACTGGAGCTTATTCAGTCTCTGGCCATGATCAGACTTCTTATCGGCAGTAAATGGTATGAACCAGCTGATACATCACTTTATCACTTCTCAACACTCCTTCATCAAATACTTGCGGTTACTGCACAATGGGGAGGAATTAGAGCAGAGCAATTATTTAGTTTGCTCTGTAAAGATGGCCCTTTTCAAAACGTTAATGTTGAAAACTTCAAAGCACTACTTATCCACATGGGCAAAACAGAACTCATAACTCAGTTAGGAAGTGGTGAATTGGTGCTTGGCCTTTTGGGAGAAAAGCTGACAAGCCATTACTCGTTCTATGCTGTTTTTAAAACGCCTGAAGAGTTCCGGATTGTATGTGGAACCAAATCACTCGGAACGCTGCCTGTAGATTCATTGGTATTAGAAGGGCAGTATATTGTTTTCGGTGGAAAACGTTGGAAAGTAAACGACATAGATAGCGAAAAGAAAGTCATTTATGTGGAGCATGCAAAAGGTGGCAAGCCGCCTAAATTTGGTGGTACTGGCTTGAACATACATGATGTTGTCCGGCAGGAGATGTTCCAAATATTAAAAGACGGTGACTACAGAATTTCTGTGGGGGATCGGAAAGTCGACTTCGCTAATTCAGCGGCACGAGAACTGTTTGGTGAGAGTGTAAGATATTTCGAAGATGCAAAGCTCTCTAGAGAACCACTGCTCCAGGTTGGCAATACAACTTATATATTCCCATGGCTTGGCGACAAAGTGGTAAATACAATTGTCGCCTTGCTAATCCAACATGGCTTTGAAGCTGGTGCATATGCAGGAGCCATAGAAGTAGAAAAAGCGTCATTAGAAAGTGTTCGCTCAACATTGCTCAAACTTGCTTCAACGGAACTCCCAACAGAAACAGAACTTGCACAGCAAGTATTGGAAAAACGTATCGAAAAATTTGATGAATTTTTGCCAGAAAACATTCTATCCATTGGGTATGGAGCAAAAGCTTTTGATATAAAAAATGCTAAAAGTTTTTTTAAGAGTTTAGCTTTCAGTGGGTAGTCCCCCCGAAAAATAGCGGCCCCAAAGTAGGAGTTTATGAATAATTACGAAGAACAATACTACAAATTTTTTGAAGTACCATTTCGAGAAACTTACCTTCATTTGAAGGCATCACTGGATACTGGCCGCCGTCGCTACAGCTTCACTAAATTAGATGCTATTGATGGACCAATATTTTTTACGAATGCAGATAAAGGCGAAATGCCGTTCATAGTAAGTGATTTTTTACTCCATAGTTTTTTCCCTGTGGTTTCTAAGAAAATTGCCGACATAATCATGCCTTATAGCATTAATGGCTTTCAGTTGTTTCCTACTGTGTTAATTGATGATAATGAGAAGTGGCATGAAGATTTTTTCTTTTTTAATGCTTATGACAAACTCGACTGTATAGACTTTGACAGCAGTGACATATATGATTATTCATCAGAAGACAGTATACACGAAGTCATTCGGTATAAATTAAAAAACGAAGTGTTAGATACGATTCCATTAGAAAACCGTTTGATCATACGCCCGAGTAAAGTTGCTGGTGGCGGTTTATTCATTCATGAAACTCTTGTGACTCAAATTATTAAGCATGTCGACCCTAGTGCCTTTAAGTTCTTTCGACTGAGTGAATACACATTAGGGGATAAATATGTATAGCATTGTATTTTTTACAGGTTGGTGACTGCTTTTTGAAACCATAGCTATACAGAAAAGCTTTTGAAGACACCTAAATAAGTGATCCTAATTGTGCTCCACCTTCATGAGACCATGCCCACCACCAGGGAATGGTGAAGTCTGGTCCATAAAGTACTTAACTCGCTCCATCTGCTTAAGCATACCCATCGACAACTAGCTCAAGCTGACCAGGGACTTTAGCCGTTTATCCAAGGGCCGGATGGTATACCGAAGGCACTTACGGACGGCTCTACTCACCTGCAACGACAACGAAAGCAAAGGTTGCATGGCCAGCAGTTGTTTAGCTGAATCCCCGAGGTTCCAAGTATTTCTCTCCATCGAACTTTGTTCGATTTCAATAATCTCTTAAATTCGACTTTTGTCTTCACTTTAAGCCGAATGGGCCACAAAAGGTTAAAGAATGATGTTCTTTCTGAAAACATCATTCTGACAGCAACACAGGTAACTAAATAGCTGTTCCAAATAGTAGATCACAGGAAGGGAACTCAGTCCTGTTTGAGCGATCAGATCTATCGCCAAACAAACCCACCACTCGCACAAGGACTGAGAATGACCATCTTAGCACCACTATGCCGCGCTGAGCGCAAGCGCATGCAAAAATTGATTCAAAAAACCAACGATAAGCACTTTGCCAGGCGTCT
>NZ_JADP01000030.1:0-72905 GCF_000518445.1 Shewanella sp. 38A_GOM-205m
GGTTCTGCTCAATGAATTCTGTTCGTATGAACACTCTTCATCGAGTTAAATCGTTTTGTCGATTTCTCAATGCCTGTGAGTGTCCACACAGATTTGCTTGTTTATCTTGTTAAAGAGCAATCCCTTAGGCGCTGTGGCCATCGGGTCAGGGCTGCGTATTCTACGCTTTCCTGCTGCGGCGTCAAGAGGTATTTACCATCTTTTTTCGCCTGTCGTTGAAAGGACTCAAAAGCCTCTTTTCTTCGACCCTGTCACGTCTTTCGCGTTGCCGCTGTGCCGTGTCAGTGGGAGCGCATTATAGGGAGCCAAATCTTTTGTGCAAGGGCTTTTTATAAGAAAACTGCTGTTTTTGGCTCATTTGCCGAGAATTTGTCCTGACCTGCCACTTTTTAATCTTTATAATGGCGAAAACCATTCATATAAGGACTTTTTATGGCCAATTCTCTCAGATCTTACCAAGGTACCAAGCCAAAGTTGGCCGAAGGCGTCTATGTTGATGAAGCTGCGGTTCTGGTAGGTGACATCTTTTTGGATGAGGACGCCAGCGTTTGGCCTATGGTGGCTGCCCGGGGTGACGTCAATCATATTCACATAGGCAAACGCAGTAGTGTTCAGGATGGCACTGTCCTGCATGTTACCCGTAAGTCGGTGGCCAATCCCGAGGGACACCCGCTGCTCATCGGCGATGATGTCACCATAGGGCACAAAGCTATGCTTCATGGTTGCAAGGTAGGTAATCGTGTATTGGTTGGCATGGGAGCCATTATTTTAGATGGCGTCATCATCGAAGACGATGTGATTTTGGGTGCTGGTTCGTTGGTGCCTCCCGGCAAGGTGCTAAAGAGTGGCTTTCTCTATATAGGCAGCCCGGCCAAGCAGGCTCGCCCCTTGACCGAAGCCGAACGCCAATTTCTGCCACAATCGGCAGACAACTATGTCCGCCTTAAAGATGAGTACCTGGCAGAGAAAAGTAGTACTGACTAAGGTAACTCTATCTCACCGGCCCCATTGAAGCACTCCTGCTCAATCAGCGCCTCGGCTTCATCTTCGAAGTCGAAGCGCCACTGTTCAAACAGGCTCAGGATCTCTTGTTCTTCGAGAAAAACCTTGCCACTTAGTTGCTGCATACGTTGTAAACCAACATAGCAAGGAATACTGACCCCTTGCTGCTGGGCCATAAACATGAGCCTGTTTGATTCGGCTTGCCACTGACACAAGTCGCTGAAGATGATCCCCTGATTCATGAGGCCTCTCCTTTCAATTCTTGCCGCAGACTCTCGAGTACAGGCTCAACTTTGGGCATGACACCTCGCCATAAATAGAAACTTCTAGCCGCCTGCCCCACCAACATTCCTAAGCCATCCAGGGTTTTTGCCGCCCCTTGCTCGGCAGCCCAGCGATTGAACGCGGTTGTATGTGCCGAATACATCATGTCGTAGCAATAGCTATGATTGGCAACCACGGTTACGGGAATATCCGGCAGCTCACCATGCAAACTGGCTGAGGTGGAATTGATAATGAGATCATAACCCTCATAGAGTTCATTTCGCTTCAACGCCTGCAATTGCTGTGGCGCAATAGCCGCCAACACTTCGGCCTTACTGTATGTTCTGTTGTAGATATCAATATGGCCGACACCGGCCGCCAGCAGAGAAAGCAGACAACCTCTGGCAGCCCCACCAGCGCCGAGCAGCAAGACCTTTTTATCTTGCAGCGTCAGGTAACGACTGAGATCGGCCACCAAGCCGTAGCCATCGGTATTGTCGCCCCGAATTCTGCCATCATCCAGTTTAATCAGGGTATTCACTGCGGCGGCGGTTTCGGCTTCCTGGCTCAACTCATCACAGAGTTGAAAGGCTTGTTCCTTGAAAGGCACAGTGACATTGGCGCCCATCCCCCCTGCAGCAAAAAAAGCCGTGACACTGCCGCTGAAGTCATCAATTGGTGCCAAAATCGCTTGATAGCTTAGGGGTTGCCCGGTCTGAGCGGCAAAAGCTGCATGGATAGCCGGTGATTTACTGTGATGAATGGGATTGCCAAAGACGGCATAGCTGTCGGTCATCTGTGCTCCAGAGCAATGGAAGATATATCAGTCTACTCAGCGGCCCAAGGCCAGGCAAGACTCCCGACCTATGGGGCTTTCAGTGTATACTGACGCCAAAATCGACAACAAGATTCAACACGAAAATGAACTGGCTAAAGAAAATTATCAATCGCAAACCCGAGGCCGAGCGGGACCCCACCCAGTCCAACGCCTATGATCTGATTGGTGGCGATGAGACGATACGCGCCATAGCCAAGAGCTTTTATCAGCAAATGCAAACGCGGCCGGATACTCAGGAACTCCTGTCCATACATCAGGCTCCGCTGGCACAATCGGAACAGAAACTATATGAATTTCTCAGCGGTTGGTTGGGAGGGCCTCAGCTGTATCAAGCCAAATATGGCCACCCGGCGCTGAGAGCCAGACACATGCCGTTTGCCGTTGATGAAAGAATGCGCGATCAGTGGCTGTTATGCATGAGGGCCTCGCTGGAGGCCAATCTGAAGGATCCTGAACACAGGAAGGTGATTTTCAATGCTATCGCTCAGTTAGCTGACCATATGCGTAACCAATAAGCCAAAGAAAGGCTTATTGGTTACGCTCACTAACTATTCGGTGAGCCAATCCCTGGGGTGCAAAAAGTCACTGTATAGCTTGGCTTCGGCAGAGCGGGCTTCAGGTTCATAGGCGTATTGCCAGCGAACCAAGGGCGGCATCGACATGAGTATTGACTCGGTTCGGCCGCCGGTTTGCAGCCCAAACAGCGTTCCTCTGTCATAGACCAGGTTGAACTCTACATAGCGACCTCGGCGATACAGTTGGAACTCGCGCTCACGCTCGCCATATTCGGTATCCTTACGCCGCTCAACAATGGGGGCATAGGCGGGTAAGAAGCCTTTCCCGACAGCTTGCATGAAAGCAAAGCAGTGCTCAAAGCCACCTTCATTGAGGTCATCGAAGAAAAGGCCGCCGACACCGCGGGTTTCGTTTCTGTGTGGCAGGAAGAAATACTCATCGCACCATTTTTTGTACTCGGGATAAACCGCTTCGCCGAAGGGCTCACAAATCGCTTTGGCTTGCTGATGCCATTCGCGCACATCCTCGAGGAAAGGGTAATAGGGGGTCAGGTCGAAGCCACCACCAAACCACCAGACGGGATCGGCACCTTCTTTACGGGCGATAAAGAAGCGCACATTGGCATGGGTGGTTGGGATATAGGGATTAAGCGGGTGGATAACCAGTGAAACCCCCATAGCTTCAAAGCTTCGTCCGGCCAGCTCAGGCCTGTGTGCCGTAGCCGAGGCCGGCATGGCTGCGCCTTCTACATGGGAGAAGTTCACCCCGGCCTGTTCAAACACACCTCCGCCGTTAAGTACCTTACTGATCCCGCCACCGCCCTCGGCCCGTTTCCAGGAATCGGTAGCAAACTCAGCTTTGCCGTCCAGTCGTTCCAGTCTTTCACAAATCTGTTGTTGCAGTTGCATCAAGAATGCTTTTACCTGGTGGGAATCAGGTGCCGTCATGCTCGCTCCTTCTTGCTTGGAATTATTAGCCATTACGCAGGATCTGGCCGCTGCGAATATCTATGATGGTGGAAGGCTGGCGCTGCTGCCCCAACTCCCCTTCGATAAGGGCATCTATCTGCCCGGCAAAAGTTGTTTCAATATCATTCACAGTCAGTGCCGGCGGCTCACCCGCCAAATTGGCACTGGTGGATACCAGCGGCTTACCCAAGGTATCACACAACTCCCTGACAACCGGATGGGCCGACACCCTGACAGCTATAGAGTCAAAATGGCCACAAAGCAGTTGGCTCATTCCCTGACGCACCGGCATGACAAAGGTAAAAGGTCCGGGCCATTTGGCAAAAGCCTGCTGCAGTTGCTCATCACTCAGTTGAGACTCGTCCAGATAGGGTTGCAACTGCCGATAGTCACTGGCGACCATGATAAGCCCCTTGTGCCAGGGGCGCAGTTTGATGTCGAGAATTCGGGAAACGGCGGCTTCATTATCGGGATCGCATCCCAAACCATAAACAGCTTCGGTGGGATACGCTATGACCCCTCCATCCAGAAGCAGTTGCTTACTCCTGGCGGCGAGCAAGTGCAGCATTGAGAGTACCTTTTATAGAGACAAAGACGGCTGAGCGCCCTCGGCGACAGCGGAGGTGATTATAGTCACATATTGAGCCGGATCACAGAGTTCGCTTGTACTTACATTCCTTACGGGGACATTCCAGTCTGTCGCCTGCAGCGCCCTTACGTTCTACCAGAATACCGAAACCGCATTCAGGACAAGCCTCTGCCCGAGGAGGAAAATTCACCAGAAACTTGCACTTGGGGTAGTTGCTGCAAGCATAGAAGCTCTTGCCGAACTTGCTGGTCCTATGCTCAAGCACTCCGCTATTACACTGAGGACAAGGCACTTTTTCAGCCTCTTCCTGTTGATCGTGTCGCTCGATATGAGTGCATTGTGGATACTGGGTACAACCAATAAAAATACCAAAGCGCCCCGACTTGACCGCTAACTCGTGGCCACACTGGGGACACTCGGAGCCTGGAATAGGCTGAGAGTCGATGGATTCGTGCTGCACCAAAGGCCGGGTGTAATCGCACGCTGGATAATTATTACAGCCAATGAAGCCACCATGCTTACTGTGGCGCACGGAGAGCTCACTGCCGCACTTGGGACAAAGTTCATATTCTTTTTCGAGCGCGTGCGCCCGAGCATTGAACAACTGCTGGTCTATCTTGGCCACGACACATCTCGCTGTTAAAAGAGTTAGGCGAACATTTTACCAGCGCCACACGGATAAAGGGAGCCTGCAACTGGAGTCATCAAACAGCAAAGACAAATGGGGCTGGGATCTCAGCGCGGATAAAGATATATTGTATCCAAAATAACAAAAAGGACGTTCTCTATGCCTCTGCTCACAACTCCAGGAAAATCTCTCGCTTCCATACTGATGACGCTAATGATCAGCGCCTGCGCCGGCCACACACAGACCACAAATCTGTCCCCCGCCATAGCGACAGCTTCCCATGAACAATTACTGCAACACTCGGATGCCCTCTATAACCCAGTGCAATTGCAGCATGTGCTCGCGTCACTACAAAACACAACTGATATGACGCAGTGGCAGCAAGGGCTGTTCTATTTGAGGGGATACAGTTATTTCGGTCCCTTCGATAAATTGACCGACACAGATTTTCAGGCCATAGCCGACGCGTTGGCAAGGTTGCCGCAACAGGCAAACTTTTCTATGGATGAGCAGTTTGCCGTAACCCTCTATCTCTATTTCACCAGCGACGAGCAAGCCGGAAAACTTGCACCACTACTGCCGAGGCTCGCCCGCCAGCTGTCTCGATTGGGTAAACAAACTGCCAGTGAAGCCAGAGACTATGCATTATGGGAGACAATTCGAGCCTATGGATTTCTACTTAATCAGAGCCGACAGCGGCTAAATGGCCAGTTGAATAAGCTGCTGTTGCAACAGCGCCTCGACGCAGATCTTTTGGGTTTTGTAGCTGGCGACAGATCACCATGGGAGCGGGAAAACGCATATTGGGCCCTGGCCATGTATCGCCTGGCACTGACCCCCAGCAAAGGCAAACAAGCTGACGATGCCCCGACTCCAGAACAACTGGCTCTGGATACACAGCTCGAAGTCCTGGCACTCAAAGATATTGCCATCAGAGGTGATGCGGGTAAAGACAGCTACACCTTGGGATACCATGTAAACCACTTTGGTGGTCAACTGAGTTGCCAAGAGAAGACTCAGCTTTGCCGCATACCGGACTTACTCTCTGTACTACCGCAAAGACATGAATGTTCAGAGTCTCTATTTATCGTCGCCCAGGATCTCAGCACCGCTGAATTTACCGAGAGCTGCCAGCGACTAACGTCCCAGGAAAGCCATTTCCACTCTTTGCTCAAAACAGAGCAACAACCTACAACCAACGATCACAACCAGGCGCTGCAAGTTGTAGCTTTCAAAAACTGGAGCCAGTACAACGCCTATGGGCAGTTGCTGTTTGATATAGGTACAGACAACGGCGGCATGTATATAGAAGGTACACCACAGCAACCTGGCAACCAAGCCAGCTTCTTTGCCTTTCGCCAATTCTGGATCGCTCCCGAGTTCGCCATTTGGAACCTGAACCATGAGTACGTCCACTATCTGGACGGACGTTTCGTCAAATATGGTGGCTTTGGCCATTTTCCAGGCAAAATGGTGTGGTGGGCCGAAGGCTTGGCGGAATATATCTCCAAGGGAGAAACTAATCCTAAGGCTATTGATTTGGCCACTGAAACCCTGGAACAGAAAAAGGCTTTGGACTTGGCGAGTATTTTTGCCACCGAGTACCAGGACGGCCAAGATCGTACTTACCGCTGGAGCTACTTGGCTATCCGCTTCCTGGCAGAGCAAGAACCTCAGGCGCTCGTTCGCCTGAGCCAAGCCCTGAAAATGGATTATTTTGCCGGTTATGAGCAGGAATTGACGGCCTTAACATCAAAGGAGCCAGCTTTCCAGCAATGGCTGCAACAACTGGCCCAAACAGCCAAAAACAATGACGCGGATACTGCCCCATCAATACGCAAGCTCAATAGGTACAGCTATCGTGACTACCTGCAGCCGGCACACTTGAGCAGCAGCGGCCGTCATCAACACTACTGACAATGTCGTAATCGGATGCTTGATTCAGATAAGAAAGAGTTTGGGAAGGTGCCGGCAAGTCTGGCGCCTGTATTGCCAAAACATAAGAATATGAACAAAAACCGGCTTAGTTGCGGAATGGTAGAAATAAAAAGGGTCGCTTAATGAAAGCCAAACCGGGCAGCTAAATCCGGAAATTAAGCTGCTGCGGCATAGCTAAAACAGATCAGGAGTGTAATCGACCTTCTTCGGGTTGCTCGAAGATAAGATCTTCCATCTGCTCATAGGCAGACTCATTACCGGGAGCATTGAACAATACCATCAGAATCACCCACTTGAGGTCTTCCAACACCATGGCTGGCTCGTCCAATTCCATCACCCTATCGATAACCATCTCCCGGGTTTGCACATTCAGCACCCGAATCTGCTCCAGGAACAACAGGAAACCACGGCACTCGACGTCCAGTTTCTCCATTTCATCTTTGGTGTAGATGCGGAAGGAATGTTGAGTATGCCCTCTAAGGTAGGGAGTATCACTCTCCTGCAGTTCGGCCAACCGCTCAAGCCAGGAAAGCGCCTTGATGATTTCGGACTGATGGAAACCGGCACGGGTGAGTTCTTTGGTCAACTCATCTTCGTCGACCAACATTTCAACTTCACTATGAACATAGTTTTCAAACAGATACATGAGGATATCAAACATGGCTATTTCCTCTTAAGTCTAACGTAACCACCGGGTACTGCGGCAACCCAACCTTGCAACTCAAGTTCAAGCAATTGTTCCAACACCAGATCCAACGTTATTCCACTATGCTCAACCACAACATCCAAAGGTGTGGTCTCATAATCTACACTAGCTAACAGCGTTTTAAATGGCAACTCAGAGTTATCACTTGGTTTTATATGGTGACTCTTGTGCAAGTCTTCAAGGTGGCAGCTACATAAAGGCGCCAACTCTTCCACTATATCGGCCACAGACTCCACAAGTTTTGCCCCATTGCGAATTAAATCGTGGCATCCCTGGTGTTCATCGCCCATAACGGAACCCGGAACCGCAAAGACTTCTCTGCCTTGTTCTGCCGCCAAACGAGCGCTGATCAGTGAACCACTGCGCCGACGAGCTTCTACCACCAAGGTTCCCATTGCAAGGCCGCTGATTATACGGTTTCGTTTGGGGAAATTCCCGGAAAATACACCGACAGAAGGCCAAAGTTCACTAATAACAGCGCCATGTACTTGAATATCATCATAAAGGGCTCTATGCCTTCGAGGGTAAATTTCGTCAATTCCGGTTCCCAGTACTGCGATAGTCTTGCCGGTTGACGATAAGGCTCCCCGGTGAGCAGCGCCATCTATGCCGGCAGCCATACCACTGCATACGCTGATGTTCAAGGCATCCAGTTCGGCGCCCCACTGCCAGGCGAGCGACAAACCGGCGCGGCTGGCATCGCGGCTGCCGACCATGGCCAGCGCGGGTTGCAGCAGGGTTTCAACCTGTCCTTTGACGAACAAAATCGGAGGAAAATCTGGGATATGTTTCAACAATGGCGGGTAAAAGGGATCGTCGGGGCAGATTAGATATCTGCCCTCTGCACCCTGCTGCCATTGCAAGGCTTGGTCAACTTTTTCAGGAGCCAACTCCAAGCGTTGGAGCTGTGTCTGGTTTATTGGCAAAGACTGGGGTTCATGTTCCAGCCTCTGTCTCAACTCAGTCACATCCATGTGCAAGAGCAATTGTCTTATCCGGAGGGGTCCCAGTCCAGATACCGCAGCGACAACCAGCCAATCAACCAGACTATTATGCGTCATTCACCTTTCAGTAATATGTCAGGCTTGACCAAAAGGTCATCAACCCTGACAGGGCTCTCGTTCACCATGATGAGCCCGAGAGCTGTCTTGTCGAATACCTTGAACACCATTACCTGACCGCGATAGAGGTCGGGCAGTTTGACGGCATTGTCTGAGCCCATCTTGGCCATCAGGTTGTCGTAAGCAGAGCGTTCGGTCGGCGGCACCGGGATACCATCGCCGTTGATCACCACTTCGGCACCGTCTTTGTAGATAGAGAACACATCGCCGGGCTCTACGCCTTCACGGCTGCCCCGATCCAGATAAAACACATCCAGTTTCCCCATGGCGCGAATTTTACGTTCAGATGCCAACACCTTGGCGCCCTCGGTATCGCTGGCCTTGGGAATAAAGTAGGCAGACAACAAGGAGTCGTCTTCTATCGCCAACACTCTGAAACCGGCTTTGGTTTCGCGGAAATTATTGAGCAGCTTCACCTTGGAAACCTCACCCGACTCCACCACTCGGCCGCTGGCACTGAGGATCACTTCCTGCCCCAGCAACTCACCGGTTTCCTTATTGGTAAATTCGCGCCCGGGCTGATACATCCCGACCTTATCGCCTTGTGGCAGATTGGCCTGGATATAGATGATGTCGTCCATCACATGGTGACGGGAATCTCTTTCTCCCCCCAGCACCATAGGTTGTTCCTTGAACCACTCTGGGTCGACCACCCGGTTCTGCACCAGGTAGGGTTGAATCAAGGCCAAATCGACCGCGGGAATGGCACCGCCTTTGGGTTGAACCCTTCCGGCCGGGCTCTTGCGAACATGAGGTTTATTGACCAGCCTGGGTTCACCGTCGATAAACACCAGTGTTAATCGATCACCGGGATAAATAAGGTGTGGATTGGCTATCTGGGGATTGGCGCCCCAGAGTTTGGGCCAACGCCATGGGTCTTTGAGGAACAATGCCGATATATCCCAAAGGGTATCGCCTTTCTTGACCACATAAGTATCAGGATGACCGGGTTTTAATGTCAGGGTATCAGCTGCAACGAAGGCGCAATTAAATGTCAGTAACGCGAGTAAAATTAACCGTTTCATGGGGGCTTCCATGTTGTCTGGCTCATTAGTGAGAGCTTTTGCTGTTATTGATAGCCGCTAAGGATTAAAATTAACGCAATAGCACAAGTCAGTATAACCAACTGGCACGGATTTGACAGACTTGTTAAGAGTTTATCTATGGCCCTGTTAAAAGTATTACGATTCCCAGACGAGAGATTACGCACGATTGCCCAGCCCGTGACAGAATTTGATTCTGCACTGCAGACGCAAATCGATAATATGTTCGAGACCATGTACGAAGAAAAGGGTATTGGTCTGGCTGCAACTCAAGTCGATTTTCATAAACAATTGATTGTGATGGACTTGCAGGACGATGTCGAACGTCCAAAAGTCTTTATCAACCCCCAAATTATCAGCGCAAGTGGCGACTTCTGTAATGAAGAGGGTTGTCTGTCTGTACCCGGTATTTATGCCAAGGTGGATAGAGCCGAATTTATTACCGTGACGGCGCTCGACCGTGATGGCAATGAATTTACTATTGAAGCAGACGGTTTATTTGCCATCTGTATTCAGCACGAGATGGATCATCTAAAGGGCAAGCTTTTCGTTGATTATCTGTCACCACTGAAACGTCAGCGGATCAGACAAAAGCTGGAAAAAGCGGCACGTCAAGAAGCTAAAGCCTGAATTAATCCCGAATAATTAGGATCTATTTTGAAACCACTGAAGATCATTTTTGCCGGTACTCCGGACTTTGCAGCGCGCCACCTGCAGGCGCTGCTGGACTCAGAGCATCAAGTCATTGCCGTCTATACCCGAGTGGACAAGCCCGCCGGACGAGGCCACAAGCTAACCCCAAGCCCTGTCAAGGCGCTGGCGTTGGAACACGATATTCCCGTCTATCAACCCAAGTCGCTGCGCCACGAAGAAACCCAGCAGGAGCTGGCAGCTCTTGGAGCCGATATCATGGTGGTGGTCGCCTATGGCCTGATCCTGCCATTGGCAGTGTTGCAGGCTCCCCGCCTGGGATGCATCAATGTTCACGGCTCTATTCTGCCGCGCTGGCGCGGTGCGGCGCCTATCCAAAGAGCATTGTGGGCCGGGGACAAAGAAACCGGGGTCACCATAATGCAGATGGATGTCGGTTTGGATACCGGAGACATGCTGCTCAAGACCTCGCTGCCGATAGCCGATGACGACACTTCAGCAACCCTGTATGAAAAACTGGCCCAACAGGGACCTGTGGCACTAATCCAAGCTCTGCAAGGTCTGGCCGAAGGCAAACTCACCGCCGAGCCGCAGGATGAATCACTGGCCAACTACGCCGAAAAGCTCAGTAAAGAGGAAGCCCGTATCGACTGGCATAAGGCTGCCCGTAATCTGTGGCAGGAGATCCGCGCCTTTAACCCATGGCCGGTGAGCCACTTTGAATGCCAGGGACAAAATATCAAGGTCTGGCAGGCCGAAGTGGAAGAGTCAGCCGAGCAGTTTGAGCCGGGCACAGTGGTGCGCGCCGACAAGCGAGGATTAGCCATTGCCACTGCCGATGGCTTACTAGTGTTGAAAAAGGCGCAACTGCCAGGGAAAAAACCGCTGGATATCGCCGATATTCTCAACGCCAGGGGCGAATGGTTCCAGCCCGGTAAGAATTTGGCTCAAGCATCATGAGGCAGAATCTCAGAGCCCTTGCCGCCAAGGCCATCTTTCAGGTACTGGAACGGGGCATGTCCCTCTCGGTTGCCCTGCCCGAACAACAGCAGCAGCTTCACAGCGGCAAAGACAAGGCGCTTTTGGCCGAACTTTGCTACGGCGTAATGCGCACCCTGCCACAACTGGACAAGAGAGTCAGCGACTGCCTCAGTAAACAGTTCAAAGGGAAACAGCGTATCGTCCACCAGCTGCTTCTTGTGGGTTGTTACCAATTGTATTTCACCCGGATACCGGCCCATGCAGCCATTTCGGAAACTGCCGAAGCCTGTCGTCAGCTGAAGTTTGAAAACCTGGTCAAGGTAGTCAACGGCGTTTTACGCAATATCCAGCGAGACAATAGTCCACTGGCCACAGATAACCCTGTGCTGGAACACAATACGCCCAACTGGATCCTCAAGGCGCTCGGTGCTGCCTATCCGGAAAACTGGCAGCAGGTGGTGCAGCAGAGTCACCAGCGACCGCCCCTGTGGCTGCGCAACAACCGTTTATCCCAAAGTCGTGAGCAATATCTGCAACTCTTGACTGACGCCGAAATTGTCGCCACTCCAGGTCAGGGGGAAGACAGTATATTGCTCGAGCAAGCCTGCGATGTCACCACTCTGCCCGGCTTTAGCGAAGGCTCAGTGTCTGTGCAGGATGGTGCTGCTCAATGGGCCGCCGCCCTGCTGGCACCTCAAGCGGGCGAAACCATTCTCGATGCCTGCGCCGCTCCGGGAGGCAAGAGTTGCCATCTGCTGGAGCTGTGTCCGGACATAGAACTGGTGGCGGTCGACAACGACAACAAACGGCTGCAGAGAGTTGCCGAGAACCTGCAAAGGTTGCAACTGAATGCCAAGTTGGTGCACGGCGATGCCGCAAATATTGCTTCGTGGTGGCAGGGTGGCAAGTTTGATCGCATATTACTGGATGCCCCCTGCTCGGCTACCGGCGTTATTCGGCGCCATCCGGATATCATGTGGCTGCGTAAGCCACAGGATATTGAGGAGTTGGCCAAGGTGCAGCAACAGATATTGGATCACTGCTGGCAGTGGTTGAAGCCAGGCGGTGTACTGTTATACGCCACCTGCTCTATCCTGCCACAGGAAAACCGCGATCAAGTTGTCGCCTTCCTGGAGCGTACGCCGGATGCCCGGCTGGAAGCTATCACTCAGGCAGACCAGCCAGATGCGATAGGCTGGCAAATCTTGCCCGGACAGGACAATATGGACGGGTTTTATTACGCGCGAATCGTTAAGTCGAAACTTCAGGGATAAGACGAGGCCATGAAAATAATCATCTTGGGCGCAGGTCAGGTCGGTGGCACCCTTGCAGAAAACCTGGTGGGTGAAAACAACGATATCACCATAGTCGACAGTGACAGAAATCGCCTTAGGGCACTGCAAGACAAATATGACTTGCGGGTGGTTGTCGGTCACGGAGCCCACCCCGGCGTCTTGAAAGAAGCCGGCGCCGAAGATGCCGATATGCTGATCGCTGTAACCAACAGCGACGAATGCAACATGGCCGCCTGTCAAATTGCCTATACCCTGTTTGGCACACCAACCAAGATAGCCCGTATTCGCTCAGAGCAGTACTTGGGGATGCAGGATAAGCTGTTTATCGACAGTGAAACCAAGAGTAATGAGCCTCGAACACGGGGTGGTTTCATCATAGATGAGCTGATTGCCCCCGAGCAGTTAGTAACCGCTTACATACAACGCCTGGTAGATTATCCAGGGGCTTTACAGGTTCTGGAGTTCGCTGAAGGAAAGCTGAGCCTGGTGGCTGTTCGCGCCTATTATGGCGGCCCATTGGTGGGCAACGCGCTGGCTGCGTTGCGCGAACACATGCCGAATATTGATACCCGGGTAGCGGCAATTTTCCGTCAGGGACGGCCGATTATGCCCAGGGGAACCACTATCATAGAAGCCGATGATGAAGTGTTCTTTGTCGCCGACAGTCGCCATGTGCGGGCAGTAATGAGTGAGATGCAGAAGCTGGATAACAGTTACCGCAATATCATGATCGCCGGTGGCGGTAACATAGGTTTGGGACTGGCCAAGAAGCTACAGCGTAATCACTCGGTCAAGTTGATAGAACATCGTCAGGACAGAGCCGAGGCGCTGTCGGAAAAGCTGGAAAATACTACGGTATTCTGCGGTGATGCTTCCGATCAGGAACTCCTGATGGAAGAGCACATAGATCAAACCGATGTGTTTATCGCCGTCACCAACGACGACGAGGCCAATATCATGTCGGCACTGTTGGCCAAACGTATGGGTGCCAAGAAAGTGATGGTGCTTATTCAGCGTGAAGCCTATGTCGATATTGTTCAGGAAGCCAATATAGATATCGCCATTTCGCCGCAGCAAGCCACCATCTCGGCCTTGCTGACCCATATCCGCCAGGGGGATATCTGCAACGTATATTCACTGCGCCGAGGCGCTGCCGAGGCGATTGAAGCCATCGCCCACGGTGATTCCAGTACCAGCAAAGTCGTGGGTAAACAGATAGGCGAGATCAAGCTGCCACCAGGCACCACCATAGGCGCCATAGTCCGCGACGATGAAGTCTTGATGGCCCACGATAAGACAGTTATCGAACAGGGAGACCATGTCATTCTCTTCCTGGTGAACAAGAAGTTTATCGGCGAAGTGGAAAAACTGTTCCAGCCGAGTGCTTTCTTCTTCTAAGGCTCTGGCCATGCTGAATTTTCGCCCGCTACTATTCATCCTAGGCCTGTTTTTGTCCATGCTGACGGCCTTTATGTTTATTCCACTCTTCTTCGCCCTGTTTTACGGCGAAGAAACAGTGGCAGCCTTCATGGCATCGGCGCTGGTCACAGGTACTGTCTCCAGTATCTGTATGCACAGGGGCCAAGGGCAGCAGCTTAATCTGAATATCCGCGACATGTTCCTGCTGACCAGTCTCACCTGGTTTATTGTCAGCTTGTTCGCCGCCATGCCCTTTACCCTGTATCACGGTATTGGCTATACCGATGCCTTCTTTGAAACCATGTCGGGGATCACCACCACAGGCTCCACTGTACTATCCGGGCTGGACAGCATGGATCACAGCATTCTTGTCTGGCGTTCGCTGTTACAGTGGCTCGGTGGCATAGGCTTTATTGTGATGGCAGTGGCCATTCTGCCGTTTCTCAACGTAGGGGGGATGCGGCTGTTCAGAACCGAATCCTCAGATTGGTCCGAAAAGGCCATCCCCCGCACCCAGAGCCTGGCCAAATACCTGTTTCTGGTGTATCTGGGGCTGACAGTATGCTGCGGTTTGGCTTATCACTTGGCGGGGATGAACTGGTTTCAAGCGCTCAACCATGCCATGACCACACTCTCCACTGGGGGCTACTCGACTTCGGACAGTTCTATGGCAGCCTTTCCCAAGGCGGCGCACTGGGTCGGCGTGGTATTTATGGCGGCCGGTGGCCTGCCGCTGCTGATGTTTGTTCAGAGTCTGCAGCAACGTAGTATCAAGGTCTGGAATGATGCACAAGTGAAAGGCTTTATTCTTTTTCTGCTGCTGGTGTCTTTCTCTCTGGCTTATTGGCTCTACAGTTCGCGTGAAATAGCCTTTATTGACGCCCTGCGGCTCTCGAGTTTCAACGTGGTTTCCGTGGTCACTACCACAGGCTATGGCCTGACCGACTATGGCAGTTGGGGGGCGCTGGCAAATATCGCTTTTCTGTTCCTGATGTTTGTCGGCAGCTGTTCAGGTTCAACCTCCGGCGGCATCAAGATATTCCGCTTCCAGATCGCCGGCGCCATCATGCGCGAACAGTTGAAGCAGCAGTTTCATCCCAACGGCATTTTCCGCGAACGCTACAACAACCGACCTATCAATGAAGAGATTGTGCGCTCCTTGGTGACCTTCGCACTGCTGTTTATGTTGGTTATCGTGATGCTGACGCTGGTGTTGGTGCTTTGTGGTCTTGACCCTGTCACCAGCCTGTCCGGCGCAGTCACGGCAGTGACCAACGTCGGCCCAGGGCTTGGCCCTGTTATCGGCCCAGCAGGCAACTTTTCCAGCCTGCCGGACTTGGCCAAATGGGCACTGTCGATAGGCATGTTACTGGGCCGCTTGGAGATCCTGACTGTCGCCGTCTTGTTCCATCCCAGCTTCTGGAAATACTGATATTATCTATGGGTGAATTTTATTCAGCTGTAGATAATCGGCCTGCAGGACATACATGCGTTTGACATCCGAGTATTGGCCGTTGATAAAGATCTCCTGCACCAGATGGCCTTCCTCTTTAAAGCCGCACTTCTGATAGAGTTGTAACGCCTTGTCATTCTCCAAGGCCACATGCAGATAAACCTTGTATAGGTTCAGTATGGTAAAGGCATAGTTTAGCGCCTTGTTAACCATGGCCCTGGCGTAGCCTCGCCCCTGAAACTCAGGCGCTATGATTATCTGAAACTCGGCATTGCGATGAATGTCATTGATCTCCACCAGCTCAACCAGACCTATGGTCTGCTGCTGAGCATTTTCTGCGATAAAGCGCCGCTCTGTCTTATCGTGGATATGCTTGTTGTAGAGCTCTTCAAGCTCATCGAACGATTCATAGGGCTCTTCAAACCAGTAAGCCATAATGATGCGGTTGTTATTCAGCTGATGAATAAACCTCAGGTCTGTTCTTTCCAGCGCCCGTAGGCGAATCTCACCGTCATTCATGACACCTCCTAAAATCGTGCCAATAAAGCCAGCCATATTAAGCGGACAACAGGCACACAGATAGTGAAAGTTAATTTACCTTGCCGCCCTTTTCCACGCACACAAAAAAGCGCAGTACCTGGACTGCGCTTTGAAAACATTGCCTCTATCAGGAAGCCAAGTCACTCAGGTACTCGGCATAGTGCTTTACGTCTTCCCAGTCCGTGTAGTCGATAACCGTCTTGGGATCGGTTGGCCCCCCCGTCATCTTCATGATCAGCCGGATCATAAAGCTGTCCAGCCAGCCCCAAGAGGGGTAATCCACCTTACCGGCGATAATCTTCACATCCTTGGGCTTCCAATCCGACAGGGTTATGAACTTCTGCAGATACTTGTTGTTTTCCGGGATCCGTTTCTCCGGCTTGCGAGCCACCACATTGACGGAAAAGAAACTGAGTCCTTTCGCTGTCAGCACCCGTTGGTGTTTGCTGCAAAAAGCGAACACACTCTTGTCGTAGGTACCATAAAGCACACAAGCACCGAGGACCACGGCATCATATTTTTGCCAGTCGATGTTTTCCGCCTCAGCCGCAGCCAAATCCATGCTGTCACACTCATGGCCCAACTGCTGTAGCCTTTCGGCAATACAGCGACTGATCTTGGCAGTGTGGCCACCACGGGAGAAGTAGAGCACAAGAATGGATTTCATAAGTTCGCCTATTGAGTGTCTGTAACTTAAATTGTGTGGCTTATCGCCCGGATTGAACAAGTTGAAAGATCACATAATCGGCTTCAACCCGTGAGAATATTGCCGCAAATTGCGCTGTATCGGTATTTTTCAGGCTAGAATTGCGATCCAGATAAAAGACTGATGATTGTGCTCATCTCCCCATTCAATTAGAATAACCTAATCAAAAGGCGAAGAGGTTCCAAGCTGATGCAAAAAGATATTGATGTCGCAGCCATGCTTTCCAATGCGGAAAACGCTGCCAAATGGCTCAAGGCCATCGCCAACCCTTACCGCCTGATGATCCTCTGCCTTCTGCTGGATCAAGAGTTGAGCGTCACTCAGCTGAATGAAACCGTGCCCCTGAGCCAGTCCGCTCTGTCACAACATCTGGCGGTACTGCGCGCCGAAGATCTGGTGGCGACCCGCAAGAGTTCGCAGGTTGTTTACTACTCGCTCAAGAACCAGCAGGTCACAGAGGTCATCTCTATCCTGCACCGCAAGTACTGCGCTTAGGGAAGGTGCGAACAAGTCCCATGTGTGCTCTGCGTCGGCTTACGGGCCTGGATGCAAGGCGTGGTTCGCAGCAAATGGCCCTAGTCCTTTGCAAGAAGCACAACACAGCAGGCAGGCCTGTAAGCCACGCCCTTAGGGGCTTTCACAGCAACCGGCTTTCTGCGTTATCCAACCTCGACAGGCCCCGGCATGCCTTCAGTCAGATACCTCGAACGCCAATTGCTGTGCAAGCCACTCTCTACAAAAGAGAAGACCACGAGGACTTATTCGCACCTTCCTTATTAAAGCTCGGCAAACTCGGCAGCAAATGCCTTCACCCGCTGCCAATCGGTGAATTCATAAGTACCGCTGGTATCTGTTGGCCCCTTGGTTATCCACATAATCAGCCGAATCATGCTACGGTCAAATAAACCGTAGTTGGGATAAGCTATCTTGCCGGCAAACACGCCTTGCAACTGCGGCTGCCACAGGGATAACTGCAAGAACTTCTGCATATAAGGGTTGGTTTCCGGCGTATTCTTTTCCGGCTTGCGGGCCACAACATTCACGGTAAAGAAGGCGTTCTTCTTGGCGTTCAGCAGCGCATGATGGTTATTGACGAAACGATACAGCTCAGGCCTATGCTTACCATAACGTATGCTGGCACCCACCAAGATTTTATCGAATGTCGGTAACGTATCAGTTTCCACCTCAGCCAGCGATACCATAGAGACTATCTCACCCGCTTGGCTCAATTCATCGGCCATGGTCTGGCATATTGCCTTGGTCTGGCCATCAACGGTCGAGTAAATAATCAGAGTCTTGCTCATCAGTTCTTCCAGAAAGTCGGGGTAAACAATACCAATAAGGTAAAGATTTCCAAGCGCCCAAACAACATGGCAACCACAAGCACGTATTTGGCACCGTCACCTATGCTGGCGTAGTTGCTGGCAACTTCGCCAAGGCCTGGCCCCAGGTTGTTGAGGCAAGCTGCGGTGGCGCTGAAGGCCGTAATCGCATCCATCCCCATGGCCATCAGAACCAGCATACAGATGACAAACACCAGAGCATAGGCGGAGAAGAAGCCCCAAACAGCGTCTATCACCCTATCCGGCAACGCCTTGGAACCGATACGAATGGAGAACATGGCCCTGGGATGAATTAGACGCTTAAGCTCGCGCGAGCCCTGCAGTAACAGTAGCACCACGCGGATAACCTTGATCCCGCCGGCAGTAGAACCACCGCTGCCGCCGATAAAGCTGGAAAACATCAACAAAATAGGCAGAAACAGCGGCCAAACATGGAAGCTCTCGGTACCAAAACCGGCAGTGGTGGAAATGGATACCGCCTGAAACAGCGCATGATCCAGAGTTTGTTCCGGTGAGTCGTAGATACCCGAATGATACAAGGTGGCGAAACAGATAGCGGTCAGCAGTAACTGAATACCGATAAGCGCCTTGAATTCGGCATCACGAAAGTAAACCTTGAAGTTGATCCCCCGGCGGGAAAACGCCGCAAAGTGCAGGCTGAAGTTCACGGCCGCAATCAGTAGAAATACCACACAAATTAAATTGATGGTCGGGCTTTGAAAGTAGCCCATGCTGGCATCATGGGTGGAGAAGCCGCCGATGGCGATAGTAGAAAATGAATGGCTGATGGCATCGAAGGCACTCATACCGGCGAGCCAGTAAGCGCCGGCACAGGCCAGGGTCAACATCAGATAGATATACCAGAGCGTCTTGGCCGTTTCGGCAATCCTGGGGGTCATCTTGGAATCTTTTACGGGCCCGGGGATCTCGGCCCGGTAAAGCTGCATCCCCCCAATCCCCAACACAGGCAGAATAGCTACCGCCAACACAATGATCCCCATGCCACCAAGCCATTGCAGCAAGTGACGATAAAAGAGTATCGCCTTTGGCAGGTTATCCAGGCCGACAATCACAGTGGCCCCTGTGGTTGTCAGTGCCGAAAAAGATTCAAAAATACTGTCGGCCAGCGACAAGTCCGGCTGTTTCGATAGCAAAAAGGGCAAGGTACCTATGGCACCAAGTACGGTCCAGAACAGCACAACAATCAAAAAACCCTCTCGGGTCTTGAGTTCTGCCTTATGGTGGCGATTGGGATACCAGAGCCAGAAACCGATAAATAGACTGATAAAGAAGGCCTTGATAAAGGCTGTACCACCGCCGTCTTCATAGATAAGGGCCACCAATGCCGGAGGCAGCATAGTGATGGAGAAGAGCCCTATCAGTAACCCGGTAATACGGGTAATTGTTCGGTAATGCATGCCGTTTTTCAATCAGTCCATTGGCCAATAAAACCCAGCATTGTCGCACAAGTTATCAGAGTGTTCACTGTGAAAAATCTATCTTTAACTGGCCTTGGCTCATGGGAGCCAGCTCCTTATTGATGCTTCCGGTAACAGATAAGGGCACGGCCAGTGTCAGCCGAATCTGCTCTGAAAACTCCCGCCCCTCTATCAACACATCGAGCCTTTGCAACAGATGTTCGACATCGGCCAATTGGTCGTAACGGCAAACCAGACTGCCTTTTTCCCTGAGCATTTTGGTCTTGGTCGCCAGCCTGGGCAACATCTGCTTGAGCCCACTACTGTAGGCACGAACCAGCCCACCCACACCCAACTTGGTACCGCCATAGTAACGCACGACAACCGCGCCAATCTCGCCTATGCCAGCCCCCTGCAATACCGCCAACATGGGGCGACCGGCACTACCGCCTGGCTCGCCATCATCACTCGAACCCATGGCCGACTGCCCCATGGGTGCACCACAAATAAATGCCTGGCAATAATGACTGGCACCAGGATAACGCTGCTTTATCTGTTGTAGTTGCTGTTTAAACTCTTCCGGCGAATGACAGGGAAATACCAGAGAGATAAAGCGGCTGTGCTTTATCTCCTCTTCATATTCCTGTTCTTCGGCCGCAATGGGATAACTTTCAATCAATGAGACCAGACTCTCGAGTCATGTTTTCGTTGCCATGGGCGTGGATTATGACATTGTCTTCGATACGGATCCCACCAAACGGGCGCAAACTGGCGACCAGGTCCCAATCCACCAACGCCTTGCGGCCATCTTGTTTGAGTGGCGCCAACAGGCTGTCGATGAAGTAGAGCCCGGGTTCTATGGTTACTACATGCCCGGGCGCCATAGTCCTGGTGCAGCGCAGAAACGGGTGCTCTTCAGGAGGGGCCACATGTGTGCCGCGTTCGTCATTGAAGAAACCACCTACATCATGCACCTGCAATCCCAACATATGCCCCAGCCCATGAGGGAAGAACGCCCGGGTAATGCCCTGCTCCAGCAGCGTCTCTTGTGAGCCTTTGGCCAGACCGACTTCAAGTAACAGAGTCGCCAGCTGTTGATGAGCCAGCAGATGCAGCTCGGTATAACGTTTGCCGGGTCGCAAGTGCTCAATCAGTTGAAGCTGCAGTAGATTCATCGCCTGGATAAGCTCATGGAACCTATTTTTTTCAAAAGCATAGGTACGGCTGATATCGGCGGCATAGCCGTGGAAAGAAGCACCTGCATCGATCAGAAAAGACAACCTCTGCTGTGGGCTTTCATGCTCCAACGCAGTGTAATGCAAAATAGCCGCATTTTGGTTGAGGGCTATGATGTTGCCATAAGGAACCTGATTCTCCCCTTGTGCTATGGCACTTAGATATTGCTGCTGGATTTCAAACTCACTGGCACCACTGTAGAAGGCGTTCTTGGCCGCGCGATGGCCCTTGACCGCAATGCGGTTAGCCTGACGCATACATTCCAACTCGTAATCTGTCTTACAGGCACGATAAAAGTGCATGTAACTCATTACGGCTTCGGGATTACAGTTGTTAAACCCGAGCACAGAAGCCACTTCCAAGTGTTCACCTATATAGGCCCAGCGACCTTCGGCCACAGGCAGAAGGTCCGCCACCTTATCGGCCTTGGTCAAAATACGGATATCGAAGCTGTCACACCAGAAGCTTTGCGGCAGATCTGTCACCTTATGCCAGAAGTCTTCGGGACGGTAGAAGATCAGTACAGGCTTGTCACGACCATTGACCAGCAGCCAACAGTGAGGTGTTTCCAGTAAAGGCACCCAGGCCTTGAAATGGGGATTCACCTTGAAGGGGTAATCGATATCGTCCAGAAACTGCCTGTGGGGTTGACCCGAATGAATTGCCAATCCAGACAGTCCCTCACGGGCACAAATCTCGGCAACCCTTTGATTAAGAGTGTTTATATGTGATTGATAATGCTGAGCCAGTTGCATAATAAGCCGTTCCTGTTATCTGAAATCAAGGTTCCCCTTGCTATTGGAAGCTGTTCACAGTTACAACAAAAGCCAATGTGCAGTGTATCACAAAGCTGAAATTTGCAGCTAACCGGCAAGCAATTAAACGATCGTTTAAATTGGGTGTTGTATTTTTCCTTTTTTCGAAGCACACTGAGCAACAACTGGTCAAATGATGGCCTGAGCTGCCCTACTCCTAAGCAATAAGGATGCAAGCAATGATCTACCAAAATTCGATGATTCAGGTTGAGTTACTCGAGAATAATATCGCCCGCCTTTGCTTCAATGCCGAAGGATCGGTAAACAAATTCGACCGCGCCACCCTGACTTCTCTGGATGAGGCACTGGACGCCATCAAAGCAGAATCCAGCGTTAAGGCACTTCTGCTGACATCGGCCAAAGATGCCTTTATTGTCGGTGCCGACATCACTGAGTTCCTTGGGTTGTTCGCCCAGGAAGATGAAGTACTCTTGTCATGGTTGCAGCAAGCCAATGCGGTATTCAACAAGCTGGAAGACATGCCTTTCCCAACTGCTTCTGCTATCAATGGTTTTGCCCTGGGCGGTGGTTGCGAAACCATTTTGGCCACAGACTTCCGCATTGCCGACACCAGTGCCCGAATCGGCCTGCCGGAAACCAAGCTGGGGATCATCCCGGGATTCGGTGGCACAGTGCGCCTACCCAGAGTGATAGGTGCAGACAATGCACTGGAGTGGATCACCACAGGCAAAGACCAACGCCCGGAAGACGCTCTCAAAGTCGGCGCTGTAGACGCAGTAGTGGCTCCAGAGCAGCTCCAGGCCGCAGCACTACAGATGCTACAGGACTCGCTGGCTGGCAAACTTGACTGGCAGAGCCGCCGTCAACGTAAACAGTCGCCACTGACACTGCCCAAGCTGGAAGCCATGATGTCGTTCACCACAGCCAAGGGCATGGTGTTTTCCGTTGCCGGCAAGCACTATCCGGCACCAATGGCGGCGGTTAACGTTGTGGAAAAGGCAGCCGGTCTGGGGCGCGAAGAAGCCTTATTGGTAGAACATCAAGCCTTTATTCAACTGGCCAAAACAGATGTGGCCAAGGCGCTGATCGGCATCTTCCTCAATGACCAACTGGTCAAAGGCAAAGCCAAGAAGGCCGCCAAACAAGCCAAGAACATTGAACAAGCCGCGGTATTAGGCGCAGGCATTATGGGCGGCGGTATCGCCTACCAAAGTGCCAGCAAGGGTACGCCGATTGTGATGAAGGACATAGCGCAGAAGGCGCTGGATCTCGGCCTTAACGAAGCGGCCAAGCTACTGACGGCCCAGGTAGAGCGTGGTCGCTCCACCCCGGCCAAGATGGCCAAAGTGCTCAACAACATCACCCCATCGCTCGACTACAACGCCGTCAAAGACGCCAATATAGTAGTAGAAGCGGTAGTAGAACATCCCAAGGTTAAGGCGACTGTGCTGGCCGAAGTCGAGCAGCAGCTAGCTGCCGATGCCATCATAGCGTCCAACACCTCAACCATCTCGATTAACCTGCTTGCCAAGAGTCTGAAAGACCCTTCCCGCTTCTGCGGTATGCACTTCTTCAACCCCGTGCACAAGATGCCACTGGTGGAAGTGATCCGTGGCGAACACAGCTCGGAAGAAACCATCTCCTCTGTAGTGGCCTATGCCAGCAAGATGGGTAAGACGCCTATAGTGGTCAACGACTGCCCCGGCTTCTTCGTTAACCGGGTACTCTTCCCCTATTTCGCCGGTTTTAACGGCCTGCTGGCCGATGGTGCAGACTTTATCGCCGTCGACAAGGTGATGGAGAAACAGTTTGGTTGGCCTATGGGCCCGGCTTATCTGCTGGATGTAGTCGGTTTGGATACAGGCCATCACGCCCAGGCCGTCATGGCCGAAGGCTTCCCGGACCGTATGGGCAAAACAGGCAAAGACGCCATAGATATCATGTTTGGCCATGAACGCCTGGGGCAGAAAAACGGTAAAGGTTTCTACCAGTATTCTGTGGATAAGCGTGGTAAGCCGAAGAAAGACAAGGATCCTGTCAGCTACGAATTACTGCAGGCCGAATTCGGTGAACTCAAAGAGTTCAGTAGCGATGAAATCATCGCCCGCACCATGATCCCCATGATTATAGAAACCGTACGTTGCCTGGAAGAAGGCATAGTCGCCACCCCGGCCGAAGCCGACATGGGTCTGGTATATGGTCTTGGCTTCCCACCATTCAGAGGCGGTGTGTTCCGCTATCTGGATACCATGGGCGTTGCCAACTTTGTCGCCCTGGCTGACAAATACGCCCACTTGGGGGGACTCTACCAGGTGACCGATGGCATGCGTGAACTGGCAGCCAACAACGGTTCTTACTATCAGGCCTAATTTGCGGAAAGGATTTTAACCATGAAACAAGCAGTTATCGTAGATTGCATTCGTACACCCATGGGCCGTTCCAAGGCCGGTGTTTTTAGAAATGTTCGTGCAGAGACACTCTCTGCCGAGTTGATGAAAGCCCTGCTGGTACGTAATCCCCAGTTGGATCCCGGCACCATAGAAGACGTTATCTGGGGCTGTGTGCAGCAGACTCTGGAGCAAGGTTTCAATATCGCCCGTAATGCCTCTCTGCTCGCGGGTATCCCCAAGCAGGTTGGCGCAGTTACCGTAAACCGTCTCTGTGGCTCCTCCATGGAAGCTATTCACCAGGCTGCAAGGGCCATCATGACTGGCATGGGTGATACCTTCATCATTGGTGGTGTTGAACATATGGGTCATGTTCCCATGAGTCATGGGGTCGACTTCCACCCTGGCCTGGCAACCCGGGTTGCCAAAGCAGCCGGTATGATGGGACTGACGGCGGAAATGCTCGGTCGCATGCACGGTATCAGCCGTGAAATGCAGGATGAGTTTGCCGTTCGCTCGCACAAACGTGCGCATGCAGCCACAGTTGAAGGCCGTTTTGCCAGAGAGATCCAGGCTATCGAAGGCCATGATGCCAATGGTGCCTTGATCAAAATTGATTATGACGAAGTGATCCGCCCTGAAACCAGTATGGAATCACTGGCGGGCCTGCGTCCCGTGTTTGACCCAGCCAACGGCACTGTTACCGCTGGTACCTCTTCGGCCCTGTCCGATGGCGCATCTGCCATGCTGGTGATGGAAGAAGAGAAAGCCAAGGCGCTGGGACTGCCTATCAGAGCTCGTATCAAGTCGATGGCGGTTGCCGGTTGTGACCCATCAATCATGGGCTATGGCCCGGTTCCAGCTACACAAAAAGCACTGACTCGCGCAGGTCTCAGCATAGCGGATATCGATCTGGTTGAGCTGAATGAAGCCTTTGCCGCGCAGTCTCTGCCTTGCGTGAAAGATCTAGGTCTTATGGAGTTGGTCGATGAAAAGGTTAACCTCAATGGTGGTGCCATCGCTTTGGGTCACCCTCTGGGTTGCTCGGGAACCCGTATCTCCACCACTTTGATCAATCTGATGGAGAGTAAAGACGCGACTTTGGGTCTGGCAACCATGTGTATTGGTCTCGGCCAAGGTATTGCCACTGTATTTGAGCGTGTCTGAGTAAATATCGCCAAGGCTGAGGGCGTATAAAAACAGCCCCTTTCAAGCGAACTCAAACGAAAACCGCTGTCTGGTCAGTTAAAGCCAAGCAGCGGTTTTTTATTGCCGTCAAATACTCAAGATTCCCCCTCCTGATAGTTTGCTCTTAGTCCATTCTTCATCTTTACTTTCAGTAACTAATAACGGTGAAGAGAACATCATGCTCCAGACTGAACAGACACTGTTCGAGCAGATGCGGATCACTGAGCTGGAAATTGACTTCCGCAAATCCCTTTTTAATCTCGGCAGTCAGGACATCAAGGCTCTGCTTTCCTGCAAACCCATTATCGAACACAACATAGACAGGGTCGTAGACAGCTTTTATCAGTTACAGACCAGTGTTTCCGAAATAGCCCTTCTAATTGGCGACTCAGACACTCTCGCTCGGTTGCGTACGGCACAAAGAAGGTATGTTATTGATTTATTTAGTGGTGTTTATGACCTTGAGTATGTTAACAACCGTCTGCGTATCGGTTTGGTACATAAACGTATCGGTGTGGAACCCAAACTCTACTTGTCGGCGGTTCATACTCTAAAGTCGCTGCTCTACGAAGTATTGGCTACATCCATGACTAAGGAGCAAGAGTTTCAGGAAGTGAGAGTCGCCCTGGACAAGTTAATGTTGTTTGATGTGACCCTGGTATTCGATACCTACATTCGCAGCCTGGTTTCCGAAATAGAGAATGCCAAGTACAAGGCGGAGCAATACGCCCTCAGCATGGAGACCAAGGTAAAGCAGAGAACACAACAGTTGGAAGAGCTTTCGCGAACCGATCCCCTAACGGGGCTACTGAACGTGCGCCATCTGCAAGAAATAGCCACCAGAATCCTCCGAGCGGCACAAAGGAGAGCCGAGCCAGTCTCCGCCATCTATATGGATATAGATGATTTCAAGAACTTCAATGACACCCAAGGCCATAGACTAGGGGATGAAGTTCTCTGCACTGTCGCCAATGCGATAAAAAATACAGCCAGATTGGAGGACTGCTGCTTCCGTTATGGCGGAGATGAGTTCTGTATCATACTGCCCAACTGCCGCGAAGATCAGGCCAGAGAAATATTTATCGACCGACTCAGGCAGTATCTACAACAATCAATCAAAGAGGTTTCTCTTAGTGTCGGCATTGCCGAAACCGGTCCCTATGAATATATGGAGCCCATGGCATTAATCCATCTGGCCGACGAGCGCATGTATGCCTATAAGCGTTCCCGCAAGCAGAATTCTACTGCAGAAACCGGCGGGGATCCGGAGGCCGAAGATACAGTTAAGAGCGCAGAGTTGGATTAAGCACAAAACTATGTTCCACGTGGAACAATGCGGTAGAGCACAAAAAATAGCTGCCAACTTGGTTTGACCGCTGCCTTGGAGTAATATTAGCCACTTCTGTTGTTCTCGTTGTAAGAGGTTATATGAGTCAGGTCTTCGCCAGTGCCCAACATCAACTGGATGCTTTAGGTTTGAGGTGTCCGGAACCTGTCATGATGGTTCGTAAAAAAGTCCGTCATATGGCCGAAGGAGAAACGCTACTCATCATCGCCGATGATCCGGCTACCACCAGAGATATTCCCAGCTTTTGCCAGTTTATGGACCACACCTTGGTGGCCAGTCAAACGGATAACCTGCCTTATCAATATTTGATTAAGAAGGGCCTCTAATTAACTCACTCCATCAGGAAGGAACCTATGATTACCCTGCTCGCTATCGCCCATAAAAAGCAAAGAAACGCCCCGATGGATTTATTGCCTTATGCCGAAGTCAGTTTGGCTCAAGGTGTAGAGGGCGACGTTTTCGGTAAACCGGGAAAGCGTCAGGTGACGCTGTTGTCTCAACAACAGTGGCAACAAGCCTGTGCTCAATTGCAGACAGAGCTTCCCTGGACGAGCCGCAGAGCCAACTTGCTGCTGGATGGTCTGGAGTTTGCACCTGAGTTGGTGGGTAAATACCTGAAGATTGGTGAGCAACTGGTACTTGAACTTACCGGAGAAACTGACCCCTGCGGCAAAATGGAGCGAGCATACCCAGGGTTGGAAGCAGCATTAACTCCTGCTTGGCGTGGTGGCTGTACCGCCAAAGTGATCAATCCGGGGAAAATCAGGCCTCAGGACCCGGTTCAGTTACTCGATAGCTGGCCAAATCGCAACTTAGACTTATAAAACATGGAAAACCAATTGATACAGTATTGAGGTTTTACTGTTAACAAATTTGTGAGATAACAGACAGTCGGTAACCGATAACTAAAATAAGGCCGCTGTCATGTTGAGACCTAAACTAACCCCTCTGTACACAACTGTTTCATTGCTCTTTTCAGCTTCGGCATTCAGTGACGATCAAGCCCCCAAGTGGGACGTCAATGCCCCGCTGAATGCTCCTCTTGAACAAGCCAAAATTCAGGTATCTGAAGGTACCTGGATGAATCTGAGCCTGAGCCCGGATGGCAAATATCTGGTTTTTGATCTGCTGGGTGACATCTACCGAATTCCCGCTCAGGGCGGCGAAGCCAGACCTCTGGCACAAGGCATAGCCTGGCAGATGCAACCCGTCTACAGCCCAGATGGCAAATACATTGCCTTTACGTCGGATCAAGATGGCGGCGACAACATCTGGATAATGAATGCTGACGGCAGTAATCCGCGTCCGGTAACCAATGAAACATTCCGCCTGCTCAACAGCCCGGCCTGGAGTCCAGACTCCCAGTATCTGGTGGCGCGAAAGCACTTCACAGCCAGTCGCAGTCTAGGAGCCGGGGAAGTCTGGCTTTATCATATTGCCGGTGGCGAAGGAGTTAAACTCACCGAGCGGCCAAATGATCAGAAAGACTTGGGTGAACCCGCCTATTCCCCTGACGGCCGATATATCTACTTCAGCCAAGATGTCACCCCAGGCAAGACCTTTCACTACTCCAAAGACTCGGTCAAAGGCATATACAAGATAAAGCGCTACGATACCCAAACCGGGGATATCGAAGTGCTTATCGAAGGCACAGGTGGTGCTATCAGGCCTACTCCGAGCCCAGATGGTAAACAGTTGGCCTATATCAAACGCGACGGTTTTCAGTCAACCTTATACCTGTTGGATCTGGCTTCCGGTAAAGAGCAAAAGCTCTATGGCAACCTTGACAGAGACATGCAGGAAACCTGGGCGATACACGGTGTCTATCCCACTATGGCCTGGAGTCCAGATAGTGCAGAGATCTATTTCTGGGCAAAAGGCAAAATCCACAAACTCGAATTGGCTTCCAAGCAAACGGCAGAGATCCCATTCAATGTCACCACAGAGCTTGCTGTGCAACCGGTGGTGCGCTTTAAGCAGGATATAGATCAGCAACAACTGGATGTCAAAATGCTGCGCATGGCTCAGGTGTCGCCAGATGGAACCAAAGTCATCTACGAAGCTCTGGGAAAAATCTGGATAAAACAGCTGCCGGACGGCAAACCGAAACGCCTGACCCGTTTGGATGAACAGTTGGAAGAGTTATTCCCTCAATGGTCCCGTGACGGTAAACGAGTGGTGTTTACCACATGGAATGATCAGCAACAAGGCAGCGTTAGAACCATCAGTGCCCGAGGAGGAAAAACCACAACACTTACCCAAGAGCCAGGGAAATATATCGAGCCCACCTTCTCTCCCGATGGCAAACAGGTGGTGTTTCGTAAAATTGCGGGTGGCTATATTACCCCCAAAACCTGGAGTCAGGATCCCGGGCTCTACTTGGTTGACAGCAATGGTAAAGGACTAAAGAAACTCTCAGCTCAGGGCTTCCAACCACAGTTTGGTGCCGACAATGACAGAGTCTACTTTATGGAGAGTGGTGAAACGCCGCAGCTAGCCTCGATATCACTTACTGGTTTCGATAAGCGGGTACACTACACCAGCAAACACGCCACAGAATTCAGAGTATCCCCCGATGGTAAACAGCTCGCGTTTGCCGAGCGTTTCCGGGTTTGGGTCACCCCATTCGCCAAGCATGGTGAAACCGTTGATATCGGGCCTAAGGCGACTAATTTACCGGTAACACAACTCAGTACCCGCGCCGGTGAGAGTATCAGTTGGAGCGCCAACAGCGATCAACTCTATTGGACCCTTGGCCCAGAGCTCTATCAAGTGAGCCTGGATAACGACTATCAAGAGAAGAATGCTAAGGACAAGATCCAAATTACTGAGATTGGTTTTCAGACAGAGATGGATGTTCCACGTGGAACAATCGCTTTCGTCGGCGGAAAGATCATCACAATGGAGAATGATAGGGTCATAGATAAGGGTGTGGTGTTGGTGAAAGATAACCATATCCAAGCCGTGGGTGAAGCCGGCATGGCTATTCCGGATGATGCCATGCTAGTGGATATCTCAAGTAAGACACTGATGCCGGGTCTGTTTGACGCCCATGCCCATGGCGCTCAAGGAGAAAACGAAATCATCCCCCAGCAGAACTGGCAGCTATATGCCGGCTTGGCCTTGGGAGTTACCAGCATCCATGATCCCTCCAATGACACTACAGAAATTTTTGCTGCCAGCGAGCAACAAAAAGCCGGAAAGATTGTTGGCCCGCGGATCTTCTCTACCGGCACCATACTCTATGGTGCCAACTTACCTGGCTACACCAGCCACATAGACTCATTGGATGATGCCAAATTCCATCTCGAACGACTTAAAAAAGTCGGCGCTTTCAGCGTCAAGAGCTATAACCAACCCAGACGCAATCAGCGTCAACAAGTCATAGCCGCAGCCAGAGAACTGGAGATGATGGTGGTTCCTGAGGGAGGAAGCCTGCTGCAGCATAATCTCACCATGATTGCCGATGGCCACACCACAGTGGAACATTCACTGCCGGCTGCAGCAATCTACAACGATATTAAGCAGTTCTGGAGCCAAACCCAAGTGGGTTACACCCCCACTCTGGTAGTGGCCTATGGCGGCATTTCGGGTGAAAACTATTGGTACGACAAGACTGATGTCTGGGCTCATCCACGATTGTCAAAATATGTTCCAGCCGATCTGTTGCGGGCTCGCTCCATGAGAAGGCCTACCGCACCGGATGAACATTACAACCACTTCAATGTGGCCAGAGTCGCCAATGAGGTGAATCAATTGGGGATTCATCCCAACATTGGTGCCCATGGTCAGCGCGAAGGCTTGGCTGCTCATTGGGAGATGTGGATGTTTGCCCAGGGCGGTATGAGCAATATGGAAGTGCTGAAGACGGCAACGCTTTATCCCGCCAAGACCTTCGCTATGGACCATCAGCTTGGTTCGATAACGCCGGGCAAATTAGCCGACCTTATTGTTATCGACGGTAACCCACTGGAGGATATTAGGGTCACAGACAGGGTCACTCATACTATGGTCAATGGCAAACTCTATGATGCCGAAACCATGAATCAACTCAATGGTGATAAGAAGCAGCGTCAGCCCTTCTTCTTTGAAGAGATTTAAAAAAGATTACGCCCGACGTAAATACGGAAGGATGTTCCACGTGGAACATCCTTTTATTTTATAAGCAGTAGCAGTGCCAAAGATAACAGTAGGTAACTCACAAGCGCCGGCAACAGGAAACGGATGAGTGTAGGTGTGATGGCTTGTTTGCCAAAGCTGAGTCGCAGTAAAGTATCACCCACCCGAACGGCCCACAAGTTCACCAGCGCCAGAGTTGGCAATGTAAATAGCGCTCCAATAAACACACTTGCACCATCACTAAGCGTCAATAATCGACCCAAAGCAAATGCGATAAACATCCAGAATAGCATGCACAATGGCAGATAGATTATCGTCGCAAAGGGCCCAGGCCCCGGACCAGAACTGAACAGTAGCAGCAAAAAACGGCGACGCCGGGAAAATTTAATCATGGGGATAACAACAGCAATCCAACAGATGATCGTTGACCATGCCTACAGCCTGCATAAAGGCATAGCAAATCGTCGGGCCACAGAAGTTAAACCCCAGTTTTTTCAGCGCCTTGGACATAGCCTCCGACTCGGGTGTTTGAGCTGGAACCTGAGTCAGGGTTTCAAAGCGATTCATTTTGGGTATCCCGCCGACAAAACCCCAAAGAAATTCTGAAAAATCATTACCTTGTTCCACAAATGCCAGATATGCCTTGGCGTTTCGAACTATGGAATTCACCTTGGCTCGATTGCGCACTATCCCTGGGTCTTGTAGCAATTCCTCTATCTTGGCTTGGTCGAACCCGGCAATGACTCGGGGATCAAACCCGGCAAAGGCGCGTTCATAGTTGGCCTGCTTTTTGAGAATGGTCAGCCAAGATAAACCAGCCTGCTGACCATCGAGACAGAGCTTGGCAAACAGTTCTTTGGCATCGTAAACCGGCCTTCCCCATACCTTGTCGTGATATTCCTGATAGAGAGGATCATCAGTCACCCAGCCACAACGAACTATATCCATTACTCAAAATCCCTTAAATCGTTAAATCCGATAAAAAATAACCTACATAAGCCTATATCGACAAGGTATAATCGAAACCATTTTCTATTAATAGCTGACAGCAGTAGATATGACGACGAAACACGACGTGAAGACATTCCAGGGTTTTATCTTAACCCTGCAAGAATACTGGGCGCAGCAAGGTTGCGCCATAGTTCAACCCCTGGACATGGAGGTCGGTGCCGGCACCTTCCATCCACAAACCTTTTTGCGTTCATTGGGCCCAGAGCCGATGAGCAGCGCGTATGTCCAACCATCGCGCCGCCCTACCGACGGCCGCTATGGTGAAAACCCCAACCGTCTTCAGCACTACTATCAGTTTCAGGTCGTATTGAAACCTTCACCGGATAATATTCAGGAGCTGTACCTGGGCTCACTGCAGGCCCTGGGTGTAGACCCAAGTATCCATGATATCCGTTTCGTTGAAGACAACTGGGAATCACCTACCCTGGGTGCTTGGGGCCTGGGCTGGGAAGTTTGGCTCAACGGTATGGAAGTCAGCCAGTTCACCTATTTCCAACAGGTTGGTGGCCTCGAATGTAGCCCGGTAACCGGCGAAATCACCTATGGTCTAGAACGTCTTGCCATGTATATTCAGGGCGTAGACAGCGTCTATGATCTGGTGTGGACCGACGGCCCAATGGGAAGGATCACCTATGGTGACGTGTTCCACCAAAACGAAGTGGAGCAGTCAACCTACAACTTTGAACATGCCGATGTCGACTTCCTGTTCGGTCTGTTCGATCAGTGCGAAAAGACCTGTCAGCACCTGCTTTCACTGGAAAAACCTCTGCCTCTGCCCGCTTATGAGCAAGTCATGAAGGCCTCACACGCCTTCAACCTGCTCGATGCCCGTCACGCTATCTCTGTGACCGAGCGTCAGCGCTACATCCTGCGGGTGCGCACCATGGCCAAGGCGGTAGCCGAAGCTTATTACCAGGCGCGTGAAGCCCTGGGCTTCCCAATGTGCAAGTGAGGTAGAAACTAATGAATTTTGACAACTTACTCATAGAGATAGGTACCGAAGAGCTGCCACCAAAAGCCCTGCGCACTCTGGCAGAGTCTTTTGTAAACAACTTCAGTGAAGAGCTGGACAAGGCCGAACTCAGCTATAGCAAGGCACACTGGTATGCCGCTCCGCGCCGTTTAGCGCTCTACGTAGAGCAACTGGCCCTGGCACAACAGGATAAAGTGGTTGAGAAAAGAGGCCCAGCGGTCAGTTCAGCCTTTGATGCCGAAGGCAAGCCAACCAAGGCCGCTGAAGGCTGGGCCCGCGGCAATGGTATCAGCGTTGCCGAAGCCGAGCGTCTGGTGACAGACAAGGGGGAATGGCTGCTGCACCGCGCCAAGGTTGAAGGTGTGACCACTGAAAGCCTGATCCCGGCCATGGCCCAGCGCGCCCTGGACAAGCTGCCTATCCCCAAGCCTATGCGCTGGGGCAGCAACAAGACTCAATTTATTCGCCCCGTGCATACAGTTACCATGTTGTTGGGTGACAAGCTGGTTGCCGGTGAGCTGTTGGGTATCACCTCGGCACGTACCATTCGTGGTCACCGCTTTATGGGCGAAGCCAGCTTCGAGCTGGATCATGCCGACAACTACCTCAGCAGCTTGAAAGAGCGCGGCAAGGTGATTGCCGACTATCAGGCCAGAATGGATATCATCAAGACAGACGCCGAAAAAGCCGCTGCCGAGTTGGGTGGCCGTGCCGATATCGCCGACGAACTGCTTGAAGAAGTCGCCTCCTTGGTTGAATGGCCTGTGGTACTGACAGCGGCTTTCGAAGAGAAGTTTTTGCAGGTGCCCGCCGAGGCTCTGGTCTACACAATGAAAGGCGATCAGAAATACTTCCCGGTATTTGATGGCAACAATAAGCTGATGCCCAACTTCATCTTTGTGACCAATATTGAGTCCAAAGATCCGGCGCAAATCATAGCCGGGAATGAGAAAGTTGTCCGCCCTCGCCTGGCTGATGCCGAATTCTTCTTTAACACAGATAAAAAGCAATCACTCGAGTCCCGCATTGCCAGCCTGGAAACCGTGGTATTCCAGAAGCAATTGGGCACCCTTAAAGACAGAGTGGAGCGTATCTCCTGTGTGGCCGAAGCCATTGCGACCAAAATCGATGCCAACCAAGCCGATGCCAAGCGGGCCGGTCTGTTGTCCAAGGCCGATTTGATGACCAATATGGTTATGGAATTTACCGACACCCAAGGCACCATGGGCATGCATTACGCACGCCTCGAAGGGGAAACCGAAGCCGTTGCACTGGCATTGGAAGAACAGTATAAGCCCAAGTTCTCCGGTGATACTGTACCTACAGCGCCGGTATCCTGCGCCGTTGCACTGGCAGAGAAGCTGGATACCCTGACCGGGATATTCGGTATCGGCCAGGCTCCTAAAGGCGCTGCCGACCCCTTTGCCTTGCGCCGCGCGGCCATAGGTGTACTGCGGATCATTGTTGAGAACAAACTGCCACTGGATCTGTTCGAACTGATTGGCTGCGCCATCAAGGCTCACGGCAGCAACCTCAGCAATCAGCACTGCGCCGAAGAGGTGCTGGAATTTCTGATGGGCCGTTTCCGTGCCTGGTATCAGGATAAAGGCATCAGTACCGATGTGATTCTGGCGGTTCTGGCCCGTCGGCCGACTCGTCCGGCCGACTTTGACAGCCGTATCCAGGCCGTCAGCCATTTCCGCAGCCTGGAGCAAGCCGCCTCTCTGGCCGCAGCCAACAAGCGGGTTTCCAATATTCTCGCCAAGGTTGAAGGTGAATTACCAAGCGAAGTCGATACTGCCCTGCTGCAGGAAGATGCCGAGAAGGCCCTGAATCAAGTTCTGAGCTCACTTCAGCCACAACTTGAGCCCTTGTTTGCCAAAGGGGAATATCAACAGGGATTGACCCTGTTATCGACGCTGAAAGAGCCGGTAGATACCTTCTTTGAAGATGTGATGGTAATGGCCGACGATGAGGCGCTGCGCTGCAATCGTCTGGCACTGCTGAATCAGCTGCGGAATCAGTTCCTGCGAGTGGCCGATATATCACTGTTGCAGTGATGGCAGTTGCAGTGATGCCAAACAGCTAAAAAACGCGCCTTTCGGCGCGTTTTTTCATTTTATTTCAAGCAGTTTCTGATGCCACTGTTCAAACATTTCCCGGCTGATATTGGCTTCCTTCAACAAGGCATCCAGCAATTCCGGGGGCAACTTATCCTCTTCCACCAGCATAGAGCATTCACTGATCAGATTGGCTTGCCAAATCAGCTGGCTTAAACGATTTTCAGGCTTGGCACCGACATTGGCCAGAGGTTGCAGTACAATCTCAAATGCCTTGGGTAACTGCCAGCAACTCACCAGCAGGCGACTCAATGACAAAGAGCGCGCCGTCATCACCTGGCGGAACAGCCAGGACTTGGGCTGCTCGCCGGGGTCGGCCTGATTGAAAGCATCGAGCAACAGCTTGAAGATGGCTATCTTGCCAACATCGTGCAGCAGGCCCACCATAAAAGCAGTATCCGGTTCTTCGGTTTCCAGTTCTCCGGCCAGGAAAGCCACCTGTAGTGAATGGCGCCACAAATGGGCCCCAAAACGGCGAAAGTAGATGGGTTTGATATCTATCATCTCTTTCATCATGCAGGTAGTCACTATCCGTCTTAGTCTGTTGCTGCCCAGTTGAACCAGAGCCTGCTGGAGACTGGTTATCTGCCGCTCGCTGCGGCGAAAAGCCGCCGAGTTACAGATGCGGATCACCTCGGCACTCAATACGGGATCTTGCTGAATCAGTACCACTATATCCTGACTATCAAATTCTGGATCGCTGAGTTTGTTGTCCAACTCCAGTATTCGACCAGGGATCTGCAGTACAGAATCGGCAATCTGCTGCGGTGAGGCCAGTGCCTGCTCAATGTCGCTCATGACTCGCTTTTCGAGTTTATTGGCAACGCCACCGCTATTCTGGCTGCTGACGGAGAACAGTAAACTGTAAAACAGTGCAGTAGCATCGACGGCAGCCACCAGCTCGTCAGCCTCAGTCTCCCGCGAGCGGCTCAATGCTTGCTGCTCATGCTGGATATTGGGCGGGGCTTCGTTGAAGCTTTTTGGTCGCTCTACTTCAACGTTTTCCCTGACATTAAACAGTTTCCTGAAGATTCCTATCACTTGATTTCCTGCGCAATTATTCCACCCCAGATGGTTCAGTATAATCGCTATTTCCTAAAGTTAACGCGGTAAACACCCAATAAAAAAGGAAGGCCTGAGGCCTTCCTTTTAAAGATAACAAGCTGTTTGATTAAACGTCGAGGTTAGCCACGTTGAGGGCGTTGGCTTCGATAAAGTCGCGTCTTGGCTCAACCTGATCGCCCATCAGAGTGGTAAACAGCTGATCGGCCGCTATCGCATCTTCAATGGTGACCTGCAACATGCGGCGGCTCTCGGGATCCATGGTGGTTTCCCATAGCTGCTCTGGGTTCATTTCACCCAGTCCTTTATAGCGCTGGATATAGAGACCGCGCTTGGACTCAGCAATCAGCCAGTCAAGAGCTTCAACAAAACTGCTGACCTCTTTGACCCGCTCACCGCGTTTAACATAGCCGCCGTCTTCAATCAGATCACAGATCTGCTCACCCAGCTTGGCGATACGCTCATAATCGCTGGAATGGAAGAAGTCATAACCAAACAGATAATGGGTATCTATACCGTGTTTGCGCACAATGAGCTGCGGCAGATACACCTTACGCTCTGGATCCAGCACAGTTTCCATCTTGTAGATAACGCCGCCATTCTCTTCATCTTCAAGATCCTGCAGCAGGCCTTTGCACCAAGTGGTCATAGCGGCCTCATCGGCCAGCATTTCGGCTGTCACCCGTGGACGATACAGCATGCGGTTGGTCACATTGGTTGGGTAACGCTTTTCCAAGCGCTCAATGATGGCTTCCACTTCGCGATACTGATTAACCAGACGCTCCAGGCCTTCACCAGACATGGCCGGTGCATCCTTGGATGGATAGATGCAGCCGCCATCAAGAGCCTGAGTGGTCAAGTATTCAGTCAATGCCGGCTCATCTTTCAGATACTGCTCCTGCTTGCCTTTTTTCACTTTGAACAAAGGAGGCTGGGCAATATAAACAAAGCCACGCTCAATCAGCTCAGGCATCTGACGGAAGAAGAAGGTCAACAGCAGCGTACGAATGTGCGAGCCGTCGACGTCAGCATCCGTCATGATGATGATGTAGTGGTAACGGGTTTTTTCCGGATCATATTCATCACGGCCGATACCGCAGCCAAGGGCAGTGATAAGAGTCGCCACTTCCTGAGAAGACAGCATCTTGTCGAAGCGAGCCTTCTCTACGTTAAGAATTTTACCCTTGAGTGGCAAAATAGCCTGGTTCTTTCTGTTTCGGCCCTGTTTGGCACTACCGCCGGCCGAATCACCCTCCACTATGTAGATTTCAGAAAGACCAGGGTCTTTTTCCTGACAGTCCGCCAATTTACCCGGTAAACCACCCAAATCCAGGGCACCTTTACGACGGGTCATCTCGCGGGCTTTACGGGCCGCTTCACGGGCGCGGGCAGCGTCGATAATCTTGCCAACAATCATCTTGGCATCGGCTGGGTTTTCCAGCAGATAGTCATTCAGCTTCTCACCCATGGTCTGTTCCACGGCGCCTTTGACCTCACTGGAAACCAGCTTGTCTTTGGTCTGGGAGCTGAACTTGGGATCCGGAACCTTCACAGAAACCACTGCGGTCAGGCCTTCACGGGCATCATCACCTGTGGCGTTGGTCTTGCCCTTCTTGTTAAAGCCCTCATTCTCCATGTAGTTGTTCAGGTTACGGGTCAATGCCGCCCGGAAACCTGCCAGGTGAGTACCACCATCACGCTGGGGAATGTTGTTGGTAAAACAGAAAATGCTTTCCTGGAAACCGTCGTTCCACTGCATGGCCACTTCAACAGTGATGCCATCTTCCCGCTCTTGGGAGAAGTGGAATACATCCTTATTCACCGGAGTCTTGTTACGGTTCAGGTACTCTACGAAGGCCTTGATACCGCCCTCATAGTGGAAAAACTCATCTTTGTTGTCGCGCTCGTCAATAAGACGGATACCCACGCCTGAGTTCAGGAATGAAAGCTCGCGAATACGTTTGGCCAGCAGCTCATAATGAAACTCAGTATCAGTAAAGGTTTCATGGCTGGGCCAGAAACGAATTTCAGTACCTGTCTTGGTTGCTTCACCGATTTCCTTGATAGGCTCTTGCGGCTCACCGTGCTTGTAGAACTGCTCATAAACCTTGCCATCGCGGCGAATGGTCAACTGCAGCTTTTCCGACAGGGCGTTAACCACTGACACACCCACACCGTGCAAACCACCGGAAACTTTATAGGAGTTGTCGTCGAACTTACCGCCGGCGTGCAGCACTGTCATAATAACCTGGGCAGCCGATACCCCTTCTTCAGGGTGAATGGCGACCGGAATACCACGACCATCATCTTTGACAGATACAGAGCCATCAACATGGATGGTGATCACTATGTCACTGCAGTGGCCCGCCAAAGCTTCATCGATAGAGTTATCGACGACTTCGAATACCATGTGATGCAGACCCGTGCCATCGTCGGTATCACCAATATACATCCCAGGTCTTTTACGTACCGCATCAAGGCCCTTAAGGACCTTGATACTCGAAGAATCGTAACTGTTCTCTGACATATTATTCTCTCATCGGTTATTCAATGACCGTTACCCGCCCCTGTTCCACCTGAAAAATCCGGCTTGGGGGCGTGCTTAATGAATCTGATATTGCTGCCGGGTCAATCGCAGTGACAAACACTTGCGCCCCGGTTTCGCTCAACTGCCGCAGCAATAACTTCCTGTGTTTCGCATCCAACTCCGACGGCAGATCGTCGACCAGATAGATACTATTCTTATCTATTTGTTGTTTAAGCAGCTTTCCTTGTGCTATTCGCAGTGCACACACCAATAACTTCAGCTGACCACGGGACAAAGCATCCTGAGCGGGTAGATTACCCACTCTGAGTCTCAAGTCGGCTTTATGGGGGCCACTGACGGTGTGCCCCATGGATAGATCCCGGGAATAAGACGCCTGTAACAGGGTCGAAAACTCAGTTTTACTATCCCAACCACGGGTAAAGGAAACCTTGATATCAACCTGTGGTAAAAACTCCCCGATTATACCCTTAAGTAGCTCATTTAACGAGTCTACATATGCCTTTCGTATCTCGGTGACCAACTCGGTATAACGGATAAAATCCCGGTCCCAGTATGCGATTTGCTGGTAGGCAGCGCCATCCTTAAGTAATTGATTACGTTGCTTGAGGATCCGCCTTACATTGACCCAGGCCTGATAAAACTGAGGATCGCAATGAAACGCGCCCCAATCGATAAACTGACGCCTGGCCTTGGGGCCTTCAAACAACAGCGAAAAGCTCTCTGGGGTTATTACCTGAATAGGCAGGGTGTCGGCCAGCACAGACAGGCGCTTTATCTTCTCGCCATCGATTCTGACCTCGGTTTCGCCGCTGCGAAACCGCCGTAGCCCTAGCTTACTGTCACCGGAGGGCAGGCTCAAATTGGCAAACAGGGTCAACTGATCCTGTTGGTTATTGATCACCCTCTGAGACAGATGACTGCGAAACGAGCGCCCCATCCCAAGAAAGTAAATCGCCTCCAGGACACTGGTTTTGCCACTGCCATTTTGGCCGTAAATAAGATTCAGCCCAGTGCCGGGGAGCAGTTGGGCTGAATCGATATTACGAAAAGCTTGGATATTGAGACGAGTTAGACTCATTTATGGCCCAAAGTCGCCCCTAGAGGCGCATCGGCATCACCACGTACATGGAGTCTTCCTCGACGTGGTTTTCAATCAAGGCACTGGAGTTACCGTCACTGAGGGTGATCCTCACTTCATCGGCCTTGAGACCATTGAGCACATCCAGCAGATAAGAGACGTTGAAGCCGATTTCGAGCGGCTGACCGGCGTAATCCACATCGATGATCTCTTCGGCTTCTTCCTGCTCCGGGTTATTGGCGGTGATCTTGAGCAGCGCATTTTCCAGCTGCACCCTGACACCACGGAATTTCTCATTGGACAGGATAGATGCCCGCAATAGTGCTTGCTTAAGCTGATTGCGACTGGCCAGCACTATCTTGTCGCCGCCTTTGGGCAATACCCGGCGATAATCCGGGAAGCGGCCATCCACCAGCTTACTGGTGAACACAGCGCTGGCTGTAGTAGCACGAATGGCGTTATCACCAATGGCAATATGGATATCCTGATCTTCACTGTCCAGCAGACGAGCCAGCTCCATCACCCCTTTACGAGGCACGATCACCTGATTTTCCGGCAAAGAGGCTGCTATTTCTCTGTGACTCAGAGCCAAGCGGTGGCCGTCTGTTGCAATGGCGCGCAGCACATTACCCTCGGTTTCCAGCAGCAAACCGTTGAGATAGTAACGCACATCCTGGTTGGCCATGGAAAACTGAGTGGCATCTATCAGTGACTTGAGTGTGCCCTGCTTGAGGCTAAATTCGATGGCGGGCTGGAAACTCTCGACATTGGGGTATTCTTCCGCCGGTAGCGTCGCCAACGAGAAACGGCTGCGACCGCTGCGAAGCAGCCACTTGTTTTCCTGCTGTTCGATTTTGATTTCGCTCTGCTCAGGCAGTGACTTGACGATATCAAGCAGTTTCTTGGCCGGCACTGTGGTGCGACCTTCCTGCACTTCGCCACTGACCTCGGCACTGCCGACCAATTCCACCTCAAGATCTGTACCCGTCATCTTGAGTGAGTGATTACTTACTTCCACCAGGAGGTTTGCCAAAATGGGCAAGTTATGGCGTCTTTCCACCGCGCCACTGACCAACTGGAGCGGCTTTAATAGGGCATCCCTATCGATCGAAAATTTCATGGTCCTGTTCCCTGATTAAGAAGATAAGGTTCTAATCAAGTTGGCATAATCTTCTTTAATGTCGTGACTCTCTTCCCGCAGCTGCGCAATCTTGCGGCAGGCATGCAGCACAGTTGTATGGTCACGACCACCAAAAGCATCACCTATCTCAGGTAAGCTCTGATTGGTTAATTCTTTAGATAACGCCATGGCCATCTGCCTCGGTCTCGCCACACTGCGGGAACGGCGCTTGGACAGCATATCGGCCATCTTGATCTTGTAGTATTCAGCCACTGTTTTCTGAATGTTGTCTATAGTGACTAATTTTTCCTGCAGAGCCAAGAGGTCACGCAAGGCTTCGCGCACAAAATCAATGGTTATTGGCCGACCGGTAAAGTTGGCATTGGCGATAACCCGGTTCAATGCCCCTTCCAGTTCACGCACGTTGGAGCGTAAGCGCTTGGCGATGAAGAAGGCCACTTCATCCGGCAAGTTGATCCCACTCTCCTGCGCCTTGCGCATCAAAATGGCGACCCGGGTTTCCAGCTCAGGCGGCTCGATGGCCACGGTAAGACCCCAGCCAAAGCGCGACTTGAGCCGATCTTCCACACCGTCGATCTCTTTCGGATAACGATCCGATGTCAAAATGATCTGGTGATTGCCTTCAAGCAAGGCATTAAAGGTGTGGAAAAACTCTTCCTGGGATCTGTCTTTATTGGCAAAAAACTGAATGTCATCAATAAACAGGGCATCAACACTGCGATAGTAACGCTTGAAGTCTTCGATGGCATTGTTTTGCAACGCCTTGACCATGTCCTGCACAAAACGCTCTGAGTGCATATAGACCACTTTGGCATTGGGATTATTCTTGATAATGCCGTTGCCTACGGCGTGCAGCAGGTGAGTCTTACCCAGACCGGTACCGCCATACAAAAACAGAGGGTTATAGGCACCACCCGGGTTTTCTGCCACCTGCAATGCGGCCGCCTTACCCAGTTGGTTGGACTTACCTTCAACAAAGTTGTCGAATTGGTAAGTGGGGTTAATATTGCTGCGATAGCTGTGGTTTACGGCCGGTTCAGCGGCAGTATTAAAGGTCGCACCTTTACCGGCCGCACTCTTGGGAGCACTGACAGAGGCCTTGGTCGCAGTTGGGGTCTGAACCTGGGGCTTGGCCGACGGACGACTACCTATATCAAACCTGAGTTTTGGCGCATCATTGCCCAAATGCTCAGTAAAAAACTGATTGATAATGTTGAGATATTTATCCCGAACCCAATCAAGCACGAACCGGTTTGGTGCATAGAGCACCAGGGTATCCCCATCCATTTCGGCCTGTAACGGTCTGATCCACATACTGAATTGTTGAGCAGAAAGCTCATCTTGCAGTCGTCCGATACATTGTTGCCAAAGTGAAACCGCCACTTACTTATCCCCAAAAGATCGCCTCGAAAGGAGGGTATTCTATAGTGAGATCTGAATAATCGCTATCCTTTAAGTGTAATTATCCCCAGCCGGATCCCAATCATCAGATCCACCGGATCCGGATCGATCCACCAAGATCCACTATTTGGTGAAGCGGTTAAAATCCCGCTTTATAAAGCGATCCACCCTGATCTATAATCAGCGACCGCCGATCTGCCAAGAGATCAATGGATCCACAAGATGTAGTGTCCGTACACAGAGTTATCCACATCCTGTGGTGAACTCTGCTCTACAGATCGCGAAAATGCCGAGATAAATTACCTTGAGAAGGGCTGCGCGTGTTGACTGCTCTGACTAAAGTGATTACAATTCGGCCTCTTTTTTGCCCTTACCTCGTACGAGAGATAAGGTAAATTCACTAACAAAGACGGATTGCCATCATGAGTAAACGTACTTTTCAACCTAGCAACCTGAAGCGCAAGCGTTCTCACGGCTTCCGCGCTCGTATGGCTACAGCGAACGGCCGTAAGGTACTGGCTCGTCGCCGTGCCAAAGGTCGCGCTCGTCTGTCTGCTTAATTGCGAGTAGACAACTAGGTGACTCGTTACACCTTTACGCGGGAGTTACGCTTGCTAACTCCCGCGCAATTCAAAACTGTATTTACCAACCCCATTAAAGCCTCCTCAGCTGAAATAACCCTGCTTGCTGTACCCAATGAGATGCAACATCCGCGTCTTGGACTTACTGTGGCCAAACGCCATGTAAAGAGAGCCAATCAACGCAATCGCATCAAGCGGGTGATCCGAGATAGCTTCCGCCTTAATCAACATGATTTACCTCCACTGGACATAGTGGTGCTGGTTCGCGGCGGTGTGCTGGATATGGATAATGAACAGCTCAGAAAGCTGGTAGAAAAGTTATGGCGCAAACTCAGTCGCCGTTTCAATGGCTGATAATCAAGGCTATCAGAGCCTATCAACTCCTTATCAGCCCACTGCTGGGGCCTCGCTGTCGCTTTAATCCAACCTGCTCTCACTACGCCATAGAAGCTGTGCGAGTGCACGGAACGATTAAAGGGAGTTGGTTTGCAATCAAACGCATATTAAAATGTCACCCTTTACATCCGGGCGGCAGTGATCCCGTCCCCCCTAAAAATGACAGGTGTAATAAATAGGCTATGGAATCTCAACGCAATTTACTGCTTATCGGCCTGCTGTTTGTCAGCTTCTTGCTGTGGCAACAGTGGCAAACCGATAAAGCACCCAAACCCGCTGTAACTGAAAATACAGTTGCCACTTCCGTTCAAGAGACAACTCACAGCGCTGACGTTCCGGTTGCCAAATCAGGCATGCCAGGAGAAACGGCCGTGGCGTCCAAAGATCTTATCAGGGTCACCACAGATCAACTGGATGTGCTGATCAACCCTGTCGGTGGTGACATAGTGCATGCTGCTCTGGTTTCTCACAAACTGGAACTGAACAAAGATGAGCCGTTTGTCCTGTTGGAACAGAAACCCGGTTTTGTTTACATAGCCCAGAGTGGCCTGATGGGCACCGGCGGTACTGACAGTGTCAATAGCCGTGCTACCTATTCTGCCAGTGCCAAGGAATTCACCCTTGCCGATGGCCAGGATACACTGTCAGTTCCTTTGAGTTACACCGCAGCAAACGGCGCCAAGTACACCAAGATCTACACCTTCCACAAAGGCCAGTTTGCCGTGGGAGTTGAATACAAAATTGACAACACCACTTCTGAGCCGCTGCAGGTTCAGATGTACGGTCAGATTAAACAGACCATCAAACCTTCAGACAGCAGCATGATGATGCCAACTTATCGTGGTGCCGCCTTCTCAACTGCCGATATCCGCTACGAGAAGTACAAGTTTGACGATATCCAGGAAAAGGATCTGGAGAAGGAAACCAAAGGTGGCTGGGCCGCCATGCTGCAACACTACTTTGTGTCAGCCTGGGTTCCACCAAAGAATGAAACCAACACCATATTCACCAGAGAGAGCTCAGGAACCGCCAACATTGGCTACCTGGGTGAGACAAAGACAGTAGCCCCGGGCACTGAAATGACCCTGAGCGCCGACTTCTACGTAGGTCCAAAGGATCAAGCCGCCCTGTCCGAGCTGTCTGACACCCTTAACCTGGTTGTGGATTATGGCTTCCTCTGGTGGCTGGCAGTGCCTATCTACAAGCTGCTGATGTTCTTCCAGTCAATAGTGGGTAACTGGGGCTTGGCCATCATACTGATCACCCTGACGGTGCGCGGTATTCTGTTCCCGCTGACCAAGGCGCAATACACCTCCATGGCCAAGATGCGTAACCTGCAACCAAAACTGCAGGAGCTGAAGGACAAATTCGGTGATGATCGCCAGAAGATGGGCCAGGCTATGATGGAGTTGTACAAGAAGGAAAAAGTGAACCCCATGGGTGGCTGTCTGCCTATCTTGCTGCAAATGCCTATCTTTATTGCCCTTTACTGGGTACTGATGGAAGGTGTGGAACTGCGTCATGCGCCGTTCATGCTGTGGATTGACGATCTGTCGGTACAGGATCCTTACTACATTCTGCCGCTGCTGATGGGTGTTTCCATGTTCCTGATGCAAAAAATGCAGCCAATGGCACCAACCATGGATCCTATGCAGCAGAAGATGATGCAATGGATGCCGGTAATCTTTACCGTATTCTTCCTCTGGTTCCCATCCGGTCTGGTACTCTACTGGTTGGTGGGTAACATAGTTGCCATTATCCAGCAGAAGATTATCTATGCCGGCCTGGAGAAAAAAGGCTTAAAATAAGCCGATTTTGGGTCAAATGATCAAGGGCGGCCTAAGGGTCGCCTTTTGCTTTTATAAATATGTTTTCAAGGGTTAATGCAGTGACAACAGATACTATCGTGGCACAGGCCACCGCTCCAGGCCGCGGTGGTGTAGGCATAGTCAGAGTCTCGGGGCCCAAGGCCCAAGCCGTTGCACAGGCATTACTGGGCCACCAGCCCAAGCCAAGATATGCCGATTACTGTGATTTCAAGGGAAGTCAGGGAGAAGTGTTGGATCAGGGGATCGCCCTGTTTTTCAAAGGCCCGAATTCTTTTACCGGTGAAGACGTACTGGAACTTCAGGGCCATGGTGGTCAAATCGTCATGGACATGCTGATTAAGCGTGTCCTGGAAGTCGAGGGGATCCGCTTGGCACGCCCTGGTGAGTTCAGCGAACAGGCCTTTATGAATGACAAGCTGGATCTGACCCAGGCAGAAGCGATTGCCGATCTTATCGATGCCACCAGTGAACAGGCCGCCAAGAGCGCACTGCAATCACTCCAAGGCGAGTTTTCCCGCGAAGTGCATGAGTTGGTGGAACAGGTTACCAATCTGCGTCTCTATGTCGAGGCCGCCATCGACTTTCCCGATGAAGAGGTAGACTTCCTCTCCGACGGTAAGATTGCCAATGCCCTTTATCGCATCATAGATAAACTGGACTTGGTACAGGCCAGTGCCAAACAGGGCGCCATCATCCGCGAAGGGATGAAAGTAGTGATAGCCGGCCGCCCCAACGCCGGTAAGTCCAGTCTGCTCAACGCCCTGGCGGGAAAAGAGTCGGCGATTGTCACCGAAATAGCCGGCACCACAAGGGATGTATTGCGGGAGCATATCCACTTGGATGGCATGCCACTGCATGTCATAGACACAGCCGGCCTGCGTGACACCACTGACACAGTGGAACAGATAGGGATAGAAAGAGCCTGGGCCGAAATCGCCACCGCCGACAGAGTGCTGTTTATGGTCGATGGCACAGAAACCCAAGCCATTGATCCCCATGAAATCTGGCCGGACTTTATTGATCGTCTGCCGGAAAACCTCGGCGTCACTGTGGTGCGTAATAAGGCGGATCTGACCGGTGAGTCACTGAGCCCCTGCGAAGAGAAAGGCTATGACGTCTTTAGGATCTCAGCCAAAACCGGGCTCGGGGTCGATGCGCTGAAACAGCACCTCAAGAACCTGATGGGCTATCAGAGTAACCTGGAAGGCGGTTTTATCGCCCGTCGCCGTCACCTGGAAGCCCTGGAAGTCGCCGGTGAACATCTGCAGCAGGGCAAAGTACAGCTGGAAGTCTATCAGGCAGGTGAGCTGTTAGCCGAAGAACTGCGCATGACTCAACAGGCTCTGGCCGAGATCACAGGCCAATTTACCTCAGACGATTTACTGGGAAGAATTTTTTCCAGTTTCTGTATCGGGAAGTAAAGTGGGCAAATAACGGAAAACAACAGCAAACGATAGCAGATAACCCACTGATTTTATTAGTTCGTCATTTTCCGTTTGTTGCCAAATCTAGTCCCCAGTTGGGCCCATGACATGCTACTCGCACTGATTGGGGCCCAAGTGGAGTCTATCACAACGCCCCCAAACACCTACCCAGCGCCAACACAATAAAGAACATATGCTTCTCGCCGAAACCATTAAGAGTAAACGACTGGTTGAGTGGCAATCTCAGAAGCATAGATTTGAGAATCGAACCAAGCGTTCAGCTAGCTTCATTGATTACTTTCACCTAAATCGCCAAACTGAAAATTTCACCGAACACAGTGAAAATACATCTCCTACATATTTACCAAAAAATAACCTTAAATAATTGATTAATCTGATGTCATCATACTAATGAATTAATCCTTCAGGGTGTTATGCCTAAGTAATATTTATTCTCAGGGGCAATTGAGTCATCGAAGGATTGATCTAATAATAACCGCTAAATGACTATCAATTGCTTCAAGGGGTTGAAGCTATATACCACGAAAATTTCACGGTCACGGTACGACTTGGTATAGCTCTAATTGCCATTGCAGCCAAGTCAACAAACCGTGAGGCAGAGCGCTGCCAAGGCTGGTGGCTTGAATGCTTACAACGAGACGGCTTCAAAGGCCAGTGCTCGTAAGTAACCAGCACAAGTAAAGATAAAGGCCATAGTTATAAATGGCCTATTCCTGTTTCTGGATAAATAACTTAGTTCTTCAGGGAGGTAGAATGTCATTTCACTTGATGCCATCGATTTCAAATTCAACTTGCGCCAGCGTTACACTCTGTATGTTCCTTATAGGAACTCCCTCCATTTTGATGGCAAACGAGAGTGGCGAACCAGCGCAATTGCTGATGGACAGGTTCCCCAAGCCCCATGAGATTGAACTGGCGCGCCAAGGTGTGGCCGAAACCAATATTGATAAGGCTTGGGAACGAGCTTGCCCCTACCGTGAATTAAGTGGCACTGCTGAGGCTGAGGACGAGTATTTCTTTCGCTGCCAACGTTGGGACGACTGTGTGTCTGCGGGTGGTTCGGCCAGCATCTACAGCGAGGCGTTCTTCCAGAATCATCAACGACAACCTAAAGATCAGGTACCTTGGGAGTCTTACAGGGATGGCAGCATATTTCTTCTCGAGCCATCCGATTTCGAAAGAGTCACAGGTTACTTGAGACAGTATGCCCTGAAATCTGCAGAGGAAAATTGGCGCTTGTTTGAGGAACGGGATGCAGCCGCGGCAAGTGACTTGGTGGAGAAGAAATTCTGGCAATGGTGCTCTGCCGAACCTTTGACTTTGTGGAAGGCAGAATATCAGTAGCAGACGTACCTACATCCAAACAACAAATTTAATTTGAATAGAGACATCTGGCCTGTCAGGTGGTGAGTCTCAGCGGATCAAGATGATCCGCCATCTTGGCAGTAGTCTCAGCGATATTGCATATATCTTTGATGAACCCAGCGTCGGGCTGCATGCCCGCGATGTCCGTCAACTCGCCAATTTACTCACTCGCCTGCGGAATAAGGGAAATAGAGTCCTCATAGTTGAACATGACCCAGATGTAATTGCCATTGCCGATCATGTTATCGATATGGGCCCTGGGGCCGGAGAAGCGGGTGGTCAGGTAGTTTATCAAGGCCCTTTTATAGGGCTCAAACAAGCAGATACCATGACAGGCCAAGGCTTGCGCCGAAAAAGTTCTCCAAGAGTATCACAGCGTAAAAACTCAGGTTGGCTCAAGCTTGAGCATCAGTCTATGTTCAATGTTCATGATCTGTCGGTCGATATTCCCCTCGGGGTCGTAACTGTGGTTGCCGGTGTCGCAGGCTCGGGGAAATCGACGTTAGCCAGTAGGATATTGCCCCGCCTTTATGCAGACGTGGTGGTGATTGATCAAGACGAACTTCGCGCATCCTCCCGTTCAACCCCTGCCAGCTATCTCGGTATCCTGGATGATATCCGTCGCCATTTCGCCAGGCAGAGTGGCAAAGCTGTCGGCCTATTCAGGAACAATGCAGCCGGGGCTTGCCCTGCATGTAAAGGACGAGGTGTTGTACGCACAGATCTTGCGTTTCTTGAAACTATTGAGTCTATGTGTGAAACCTGCCAAGGTTCGGGATACAGTGGGGAAGCCAGCACCATTTGAGTCGCTGGAAAATCTATCGTTCAGATAATGAACATGCGCCCGCAAGAGGTTCTGCAGGTATTCAAGCACCAGACGAAAATAGTAAATGCACTGACACGCCTGATTCAGGTAGGACTCGGCTACATACAGATAGGTCAGCGGCTGTCCACTTTATCCGGAGGTGAAAGGCAGAGACTCAAACTGGCAACAGAACTGGAACGAAGCGGAGGCATTTATGTCTTTGATGAACCCACCTCCGGTCTGCATATGGCCGATGTCGATCGCCTGCTCGAGCTGTTTACCTTACTAGCAGATCAAGGAAAAACTGTGATAATCGTCGAGCATAATCTTGAGATGATAGCCAATGCCGACCACGTAATAGAAATGGGCCCGGGAGCCGGAAAACATGGCGGAAAGATAATCTATCAGGGCCCTCCGTTAGGAATGCTGACTTCCGCTACTTCGGTCACAGGCCCTTTTTTGGAGGAACAGATGTCAGGGAAACATGAGTTAATTAGGGAAGGTGCGAATAAGTCCTCGCGGTACTCTGGCTTACACAGCAATTGGCGTTCAAGGCATCTGACTGAAGGCATGCCGGGGCCTGTCGAAGTCGGATAACGCAGAGAGCAGGTTGCTGTGTAAGCCCCGAAGGGCGTGGCTTACAGGCCTGCCTGCTGTGTTGTGCTTCTTACAAAGGACTAAGGCCATTTGCTGCGAACCACGCCTTGCATCCATGCCCGTAAGCTGACGCAGAGAACACATGGGACTTGTTCGCACCTTCCTTATGGCCTAGCGCTCGGCAATCACAAAGCTGGCGACCATAGGATTGTGATCCGACACATCTGTTTCCGGCACATACAGCTCTTTGGGTTTCAATCCTCGATAAAAGAGATGATCCAAAGGATACCCCAGAACTCTTACCCTGTTATCCTCGCCAAAATGAGCCTCATTCAATCCCAAAGAGGAAGCAAAGGCGGCCAGCAGCATACTGCGTTCCTCACTCCAGGTATTGAAATCACCCGCCAGAATAATAGGCCCCACTACTCTTTCCTCAGCCAGGGCTTCAGTCAAAGACTTAAGTTGCTGCCGATATTCTTCGATACCGACACTGAAGTTAATTCCATGGACATTGACCACAGTCAATAATGAGCCATCAGACAAAGGATATTCGGCAACCAAGGCCGTCTTGGGCAACCGCAACCAGGGCTCAAGAGTACGGTAGCCACAACTGCTCAAGGGAGCGCTGCGTGACAGATTCATCACTCCGGCCGGGGTATCCAATACACTGAAAGCGTTGGCGAAACGCCAAAACCACTGCGCAGCATTCAAATAAAGGTACATGCCGGGATCCAGACTGGCTTCCTGCAGCAACACCAACTGCCTGCCTGTTGTAAAATCATCGAGACGAGAACGCCACAGGCCGTTTTGCTGCTTCTGAATATTCCAGATCAACACGCCAAACTCACCATTCTTATCCAGCGCCTTTGCCGTTGGCGTTTGGATACAGGCCGCGCCGGTATTGGAATCAACCCTGTCAGATTGCAGTTGAACATTTGCCGGTACGGTAAACAACCAATGCCATCCCCCAAGTATCACCAGCAAAGAAAGCAACGGGAAGATCAGCAACCACTTCAGTTTCATATCAGCCTCAAGCGCAGAAAGAGCCTACAACAGGATCAATGCAATAGTGCTCAAACTCAGGTTACCCAAGGCTGTCTGTCACCGCAAATTGGATTAATATGGGCCGATTAAATCAAGGCGCCAAGCGCTACATACAGAGAGGATTATCATGGCGAAAGTCGAAGTATTAGTTGGAACCACCTTGGGAGGAGCCGAATATGTCGCCGAAGAACTCATCAATAAGCTTGAACAAAACGGCCACCAGACAAGCCTGTACTTAACCCCACAGTTGGGGCAACTGGATCCCAAAGCCCTTTGGTTGATCGTTTCCTCCACCCATGGGGCCGGCGATCTTCCGGACAATTTGCAGCCCTTCTATCAGGAATTACTCCAGTCAAACCAAAACCTGCAGGACTGTCGGTATGCTTTATGTGCGATCGGCGACTCGAGTTACGACACTTTCTGCCAAGGCCCGGAAAAGCTGCTACAGCAACTGAGCGCCAAGGGAGCCAAGCCCTATGTGGATAAGATCCAGATCGATGTTCAGTACGATCCCGTACCGGAAGATCCAGCATTGGCATGGCTCGACGACTGGCTGCCCGAGTTATAAAATGCTTTTCAACCTGAATAAAGCATCAAGTACTCACAATTTAGATCTAACTTACCCACAGATTAAGTCTAAAAAATATAACTCTGTGGATAATACTTTATTTTGATCTGATCAATCTTTGTATGAATCAGATCCTCGATACGGCCCAGATCCGCCTTGTGGATAAGATCGCGATCTATCCCCAGCTTTAATGGAGATAGATCGCCAACAGATCACAGGATCATTTTTACTTAAACTGTTGTTTTAAATAAACAATAAACCTTACCCACAGCGAAGTGCGATCCTAATAGTAAACACAATAAGAAGATCTATATAAAGATCTTAAGATCTATAAGCCTGATCCCCTGCGATCCAAGAGCACAAAATAGAGCATTCACCTGCATCATTACAGATGCTAAAATGATCGGCTGATATTCCTTTTTCATCCCTTACCCAGCCAAAGGTAAATCTATGCGTTTTCATGAACGGTTTGATGTAATTGTTGTAGGTGGTGGTCATGCCGGAACTGAAGCCGCATTGGCTGCTGCCAGAATGGGTGTCAATACCCTACTCCTGACCCACAATATTGACACTTTGGGTCAGATGTCCTGTAACCCGGCTATAGGGGGTATAGGTAAAGGGCACTTGGTTAAAGAGATAGATGCCTTGGGTGGCGCCATGGCAACAGCAACTGACTATGCCGGGATCCAATTCAGAACCCTGAATTCAAGTAAGGGTCCAGCGGTAAGAGCTACCAGAGCCCAAGCGGATCGCGCCTTGTATCGGCAAAAGATCCAACAGATATTACAAAACCAACCTAACTTAAGGATCTTTCAACAGGCTGTTGACGATCTGGTTGTTGAAAACAACAGAGTCATAGGGGTTGTCACCCAAATGGGGCTGGCTTTTGAAGCACCTGCAGTGGTGTTGACTGCCGGCACTTTCCTCGGTGGCAAGATCCACATAGGTCTTGAAAACTACAGTGGTGGTCGTGCCGGTGATCCTCCGGCGATCGCCCTGGCCCACAGACTCAGGGAGTTGCCTATTCGGGTTGGCCGCCTTAAGACAGGTACGCCACCGCGTATCGATGCCCGCAGCGTCGACTTCCAACAGATGACTGAACAGCAGGGGGATAACCCTCTTCCCGTGATGTCTTTTATCGGAGATGTGAGTCAGCATCCACAGCAAATTTCTTGCTATATCACTCATACCAATGAGAAAACCCATGAAATCATTCGTGGTGGCTTGGATCGAAGCCCCATGTATTCAGGGGTTATCGAAGGTATAGGTCCGAGATACTGTCCATCGATTGAAGACAAGATCCATCGCTTTGCCGACAAGAGTTCTCACCAGATCTTTATTGAACCCGAGGGGCTCAATACCAATGAGTTATACCCCAATGGTATCTCCACCAGTTTGCCATTCGATGTACAAATTGCCTTGGTCCGTTCGATCAAGGGGATGGAAAATGCCGAGATCATGCGTCCTGGCTATGCCATCGAATATGATTACTTTGATCCTCGATATCTGAAAAATTCGCTGGAAACCAAAACTATAGATGGGCTGTTCTTTGCCGGTCAGATCAACGGCACCACAGGTTATGAAGAGGCCGGGGCTCAAGGTTTGCTGGCCGGCATGAATGCAGCTTTGCAGGTACAAGGCAAAGACGCCTGGGCACCTAGACGTGATCAGGCTTATCTTGGCGTGTTGGTGGACGACCTCTCGACTCTGGGCACCAAAGAGCCCTATCGCATGTTCACCAGCCGCGCCGAATACCGCTTGTTGCTGCGCGAAGATAATGCCGATCTGCGCCTGACCGAGAAAGGTCGTGAGTTGGGCTTGGTTGACGATCAACGCTGGGCCAAGTTTTCTGCCAAGGTTGAGGCGATTGAATCTGAGCTGCAACGCCTGCGCAGTCAATGGATCCATGTGAATTCACCTCTGGTTGAAGCGCTGAATCCGCATCTCAATACGCCAATATCTCGCGAAGCCTCGTTTGAAGAGCTGTTGCGTCGTCCTGAGTTGGATTATGACAAGCTTATGGGGATCGAAGGCTTTGGACCGGGTCTTGGGGATCGTCAAGCCGCTGAACAGGTGCAGATCCAGGTTAAATATGCCGGTTATATTCAGCGCCAGCAGGAAGAGATCGCCAAAGCGCAGCGCAACGAAAATACCGGTCTGCCGCTGGAGCTCGATTACAACGAAGTGCCGGGCTTGTCCAATGAAGTGATCGCCAAACTCAATGCCCATAAACCGGAAACCATAGGCCAGGCTTCCAGGATCTCGGGGGTAACTCCGGCAGCCATCTCCATTTTGCTGGTGCATCTGAAAAAACGGGGATTACTGCGCCGCTCGGCCTGATACCGTGAACTATTCCAGAGCCGGGGAAGCAGTGGATGCTTCCCTTGGCCGTTTTGGGGCCGCATAATAGCCCCGCAGTATTTTTCTGGGGAGAATACCCGTGCTTGCAGCGCAGTTAAAAACATATCTGGCAGAGACTGGCCTCAATGTATCGGATGAACAGCAGCAACAACTGCTCGGTTTTGTTGCCATGCTCAACAAATGGAACAAGGCCTATAACCTGACTTCGGTGCGCGATCCTGAGCAGATGCTTATCCGGCATATCATGGATAGCCTGGTCGTCTCCCCTCATCTCAAGGGGCAGCGTTTTATTGATGTGGGTACTGGCCCTGGGTTACCCGGTATTCCGCTGGCGATTTTGAATCCGGATAAAGAATTTGTGCTGCTCGATAGCCTGGGCAAGCGGGTCCGTTTTCAAAAGCAGGTTCAGATTGAACTCAAATTAAAAAATATACAGTCGGTTGAGAGCCGGGTGGAAGCCTTTCAGGATCCACAAGGGTTTGATGGGGTGCTCAGCCGCGCATTTGCCTCAGTGGCAGACATGTTAAGCTGGTGTCAGCATTTGCCGGCGCAAAATGGGGTATTCTATGCCCTTAAAGGGCAGTTGAACCCTGATGAGTTGACCGGGATCCCTGAGGGATACAGCATCAGGGAATCCATCGAACTCAAGGTTCCTAAATTGGATGAACAGAGACATCTGCTGATCATAGCTCCCCAGGTTTGAATGCCTTGCAATTGGCTGGCGTATCAAGCAACTTGATGCAAACGGAACCGGGCATCAATAACAAAATTGACAGACAAGGTGACAGTGTGGCGAGAATTATTGCCGTAGCCAACCAGAAAGGTGGCGTTGGAAAAACAACAACTTGTGTTAATTTGGCAGCCTCTTTGGCGGCAACCAAGCGGCGGGTGCTATTGATCGATCTGGATCCCCAGGGCAATGCCACCATGGGGAGTGGTGTCGACAAGTACGAAGTTGAAAACACCGCCTACGAGTTGCTGGTGGAAGAAAAGAGTTTTGACGAAGTCGTTGTGCGTAACACAGCCGGGAAATACGATCTCGTTGCCGCCAACGGTGATGTGACTGCCGCCGAAATCAAATTGATGGAGTTCTTTGCCAGAGAGATTCGCCTGCGCAATGCCTTGGCAAAAGTACAGGATGAGTACGACTTCATCTTTATCGACTGCCCTCCTTCGCTGAATATGTTGACAGTAAACGCCATGTCGGCGGCCGACTCAGTACTGGTTCCCATGCAGTGTGAGTACTATGCCCTGGAAGGCTTGACCGCCCTGATGGATACTATTTCCAAGCTGGCGGCCATGGTCAATCCCAAACTCGGGATCGAGGGGATACTGAGAACCATGTACGATCCCCGAAACCGTCTGGCCAACGATGTTTCCGATCAGCTGAAACAGCATTTCGGTGACAAGGTTTACCGCACTGTTATCCCAAGAAATATTCGCTTGGCCGAGGCGCCGAGTTTTGGCGCACCGGCGATGTACTATGACAAGAGCAGCGCCGGCGCCAAGGCTTATTTGGCTTTAGCCGGCGAAATTATTCGCCGCTCCGAACAGAACCAGCAAGCGAAACAGGCATAAAGGAATGAGCATGACACCGAAAAAACGGGGTCTGGGCAAGGGCCTGGACGCACTTTTGAGTACCAGCCATGCGGCGAGCAAGAAGCGCGATGATGCCGAGCAATCCAAGGTTGATGCCGGCGAAACCCTGCTTACCCTGGATGTGGATCTGCTGCAGCCCGGCAAGTATCAACCCCGTAAAGACATGTCGCCCGAGGCTCTGGAAGAGCTGGCCGAATCCATCAAGGCTCAGGGAGTCATTCAGCCCATAGTGGTGCGTAAGATCAGCGATGACAAATACGAAATCATCGCCGGTGAACGTCGCTGGCGCGCGGCGCAAATTGCCAAGCTGGACAAGGTGCCCTGCATAGTCAAACAGGTTGCCGATGAGGCTGCCGTGGCTATTGCCCTGATTGAAAATATTCAGCGGGAAGACCTCAATGCCATGGAAGAGGCCATTGCGCTTAACCGCTTGATCGAAGAATTTGATCTCACTCACCAACAAATAGCTGATGCTGTGGGAAAATCCCGGGCTACCGTTTCGAACCTGCTGCGGCTCAATGGTCTGAATGAACCGGTAAAGCGGTTGTTGGAGTATGGTGATATCGAAATGGGTCATGCCCGAGCCTTGCTGGCCTTGCAAGGTGAAGAGCAAACTTCTGTTGCCCGATTGGTGGTGGCGAAGGAATTGACCGTTCGTGAAACCGAACGATTGGTAAATAAGGTCTTAAATCCTGCCAAAGAGGCCGAAAAGCCTGTAAAAGATACCGATGTTGCCCGTCTGGAGAGTCAGTTAATTGAGAGGTTAGGCGCAAAAGTTTCCATTTCCCACGGTAGTAAGGGAAAGGGAAAAATTGTAATTAACTATCAAAATCTGGCTGAATTAGACGGTATTCTTGCCAAAATCCATTAAAAAAACGTGGTTAACGCTTTTTAGTGTAAATTTGTGACGTTTGTTAATATTGCATTTATACGAATTTGGGTCTGTATCACGTTAAAAGGTGAGGTTTTTACTTATCTCAAAGTTGCAAAGAAGACTTGAAAAGGTATACTTTCGCAAGCTTTTTGTACCTCGACTCCATACGGATATTTGTAGTCCGGTCATCGAAACAAAAAGTAGTAATGCGGAGAAGAATGATTGAGTAAGGTTTTAGCGCGTCGTGGCCGTTGGTCAGCCTATAAGTTGGTGATGATGCAGGCGGCGATAGCTGGGGGTGCTTCAATTATCTTTTTCGCCGTGTGGGGAGCCCAGTTTGGCTATTCTGCTCTGGCAGGAACTGCCATAGCTGTGCTCCCTAATTTTGTATTCGCGACCCTGGCTTTTTCCCATATGGGAGCAAGCGCTGCCGGTAAAGTTCTCAAAGGCTTTTACTGGGGGGAAGCGGTAAAGTTGCTGTTAACAATAGCATTGTTTTCGCTGGTATTTATCAATTTAAAGGTCGCATTTATGCCCCTTTTTGTTTGCTATGTACTGGCGTTGGTAGTGCATTGGGCAGCTCCTTTGTACTTCAAGCAAAGTTAAGTGGGATGAATCATGGCTGCATCTGGTGAAGCATTAACACCGCAGGGCTATATCCAGCATCACCTTACCAACCTTACCGTTGGTGAAGGTTTCTGGACATGGCACGTTGATTCATTGCTCTTTTCGGTTGGTCTTGGCGTGCTGTTTCTGTGGTTGTTCCGCAGCGTTGGCAAAAAGGCAACTTCTGGCGTTCCCGGTAAGCTTCAATGCTTTATCGAAATGATCGTCGAGTTTGTCGACAACAGCGTTAAAGATACATTCCATGGTCGCAATGCCTTGATAGCACCTCTTGCTCTGACTATTTTCATGTGGGTATTCATGATGAACCTCATGGATATGGTGCCCGTTGACTGGGTACCACATGCGGCCTCTTTGGCTGGTGTGCCTTATCTGAAAATAGTACCGACTACTGACCTTAACATCACTTTCAGCCTCGCGTTGGGCGTGTTTGTGCTGATTATTTACTACAGCATCAAGGTCAAAGGTGTGTCAGGTTTTGCGAAAGAACTGACGCTACAGCCCTTCAACCATTGGGCAATGATACCCGTCAACTTCCTGCTCGAAATAGTTACCTTGATAGCTAAGCCCATTTCATTGGGGCTACGTCTTTTTGGTAACTTGTATGCAGGTGAGTTGATCTTCATCCTTATTGCGCTGATGTATGGTGCCAACTTGGCGATTGCCGCTCTGGGTGTGACTCTGCAACTGGGCTGGCTGATCTTCCATATTCTGGTTATCACGCTGCAAGCGTTTATTTTCATGATGCTGACTATCGTTTACCTAAGCATGGCTCATGAAGATCATTAAGGACTGCTGAAGAAATTTTTTAACTAAATCATCAACTAACATAGATTTAGATACTGGAGATACAGATGGAAACGATTCTGGGCTTTACTGCAATTGCTGTTGCTCTGCTCATTGGTTTGGGTGCACTGGGTACCGCTATCGGTTTCGGCCTTTTGGGTGGTAAGTTCCTGGAAGGCGCTGCGCGTCAACCAGAAATGGCTCCTATGCTGCAAGTTAAGATGTTCATCGTAGCGGGTCTGCTCGACGCCGTAACCATGATCGGTGTAGGTATTGCACTTTACATGCTGTTTACTAACCCACTGGGTGCAATGCTGTAATAAACGCTTCTGTCTTAACTCTAAATAGGAGGCTGTTGTGAATATCAACGCTACCCTAATCGGTCAGACGGTCGCCTTTATTATCTTCGTGTGGTTCTGCATGAAGTTTGTATGGCCCCCTTTGATGAATGCCATCGAAGCGCGCCAGAAAAGGATTGCTGATGGTCTTGCTGACGCTGACCGTGCAGCAAAAGACCTGGAGTTGGCTCAAGCGAAAGCGACTGACCAACTGAAAGACGCCAAGGCTACAGCCAACGAAATCATTGAGTCTGCCAACAAGCGCAAGGCTCAGATTATTGACGAAGCCAAAGCTGAAGCAGACGCTGAGCGTGCGAAAATCATTGCTCAGGGTAAAGCAGAAATTGAAGCTGAACGTAATCGCGTGAAAGAGGAACTGCGTAAGCAGGTTGCTACTCTTGCCATCACTGGTGCAGAGAAGATCCTCGAGCGTTCGATTGATGAAGCCGCCCAAAGCGACATAGTTAATAAACTAGTTGCTGAAATTTGATAAGGGAGTTGAGTTATGGCTGAGTTAACCACCATTGCTCGCCCTTACGCTAAGGCAGCTTTTGACTTTGCTGTTGAACATCAAGCAGTAGAAAACTGGGCAGAAATGCTCGATTTCGCGGCAATGGTGAGTGAAAACGAATCCATGAAGCCACTGCTGGCTGGATCTATGTCCAGCAATAAGCTAGCTGCACTCTTTATCAATATCTGTGGCGAGCAAATTGATGAGCACGGTCAAAATCTGATCAAGGTAATGGCTGAAAACGGTCGCTTGGAGGTACTGCCTGCTGTATCTCAGCTCTATGCTGAGTTTCGCCACGAATGGGCTAAGGAAATCGAAGCCAGCGTGGTGTCTGCTACTGAGCTTAGCTCTGAGCAGCAACAGCAGATCAGTGTTTCTTTAGAGAAACGTCTCGCACGCAAAGTTAAGCTGAATTGCAGCGTCAACGCCGAGCTTATCGCCGGTGTAATTATCAAGGCAGGGGATCTGGTTATAGACGGATCCATCCGCGGTAAATTGAACCGCCTGTCTGATAAGCTGCAGTCGTAATTGGGAGTTTGAGCATGCAACTGAATTCCACTGAAATCAGCGATCTGATTAAGCAGCGGATCGAGCAGTTCGAAGTCGTCAGTGAAGCCCGCAACGAAGGTACTATCGTTTCGGTCAGTGACGGCATCATCCGCATTCACGGCCTGGCCGATGTAATGCAGGGTGAGATGATCGAACTGCCTGGCAACCGTTATGCAATCGCGTTGAACCTTGAACGTGATTCTGTAGGTGCCGTAGTTATGGGTCCTTATGCCGATCTGGCTGAGGGCGTAAAAGTTAAAACCACTGGCCGTATTCTGGAAGTTCCAGTGGGTCGTGGTCTGCTGGGACGTGTTGTTAACACCCTGGGTGAGCCAATCGACGGTAAAGGACCAATCGACAACGATGGTTTTGCACCTGTTGAAATGATTGCTCCTGGTGTTATTGAGCGTCAATCCGTATCTCAACCGGTGCAAACCGGTTATAAAGCGGTTGATGCCATGATCCCTATCGGTCGTGGTCAGCGTGAGCTGATCATCGGTGACCGTCAAACCGGTAAAACTGCGATGGCTATCGACGCCATCATCAACCAGAAAGATTCCGGCATCAAGTGTGTGTACGTTGCAGTAGGCCAGAAGGCTTCTACTATTGCCAACGTAGTACGCAAGCTGGAAGAGCACGGTGCTCTGGCCAACACTATTGTTGTGGTTGCTACTGCTTCTGAAGCAGCTGCCCTGCAGTACCTGGCACCATACTCTGGTTGTACCATGGGTGAATATTTCCGTGACCGCGGTGAAGATGCTCTGATCGTTTACGATGACCTGTCCAAGCAGGCTGTTGCTTACCGTCAGATCTCACTGCTGCTGAAGCGTCCACCAGGCCGTGAAGCTTACCCAGGTGACGTATTCTATCTGCACTCTCGTCTGCTGGAACGTGCTTCCCGCGTGAACGAAGAGTACGTTGAGAAGTTCACCAATGGTGAAGTAAAAGGCAAGACGGGTTCTTTGACCGCTCTGCCAATTATTGAAACCCAGGCAGGTGACGTATCTGCGTTCGTACCGACCAACGTAATTTCTATTACCGACGGTCAGATCTTCCTTGAAACTGACCTGTTCAACTCTGGCCTGCGTCCAGCGGTTAACCCAGGTATCTCTGTTTCTCGTGTAGGTGGTGCGGCTCAGACCAAGATCATCAAGAAACTGTCCGGCGGTATCCGTACTGCTCTGGCACAGTATCGAGAGCTTGCTGCGTTCTCACAGTTTGCGTCTGACCTTGACGATGCAACTCGTGCCCAGCTGGAGCACGGTGAGCGTGTAACCGAACTGATGAAGCAAAAGCAATACGCTCCTATGAGCGTAGCTGACCAAGCTGTATCTATTTTTGCAGCTGAAAAAGGCTACCTGAAAGGTATTGAGCTGAAGAAGATCGGTGACTTCGAAGCCGCTCTGCTCTCTTTCATGAACGGCGAGCATGCTGAGCTGATGAAGCTGATCAACGATAGCGGCGATTACAATGCCGAAATCGAAGCTGAGCTGAAGGCTGGTCTCGACAAGTTCGTGGCAACCCAAACCTGGTAAATACATGCGAGGTGTCATAAGGCACCTCAGGTCCAGATTGGAGAGTAGAGATGGCCGGCGCTAAAGAGATTAAAACCAAGATCGCGAGTGTGAAAAACACTCAGAAGATCACGTCCGCCATGGAAATGGTGGCAGCCAGCAAAATGCGCAAGGCGCAGGACCGCATGGCTGCAAGCCGTCCATATGCGGAGAGCATGCGTAAGGTGATCGGTCACGTCGCTCAAGGTTCTCTGGAGTACAAACACCCCTACCTGGAGGTGAGAGAACCCAAGCGGGTTGGTTACATAGTAGTGGCAACCGACCGTGGCCTTTGTGGTGGTCTGAACGTCAACCTGTTCAAAAAGGTTGTCGCAGACGTGAAAAGCTGGAAAGAGCAAGGTGTAGAAGTTGAATTCTGCCCTATCGGTGCTCGCAGTGTTCAGTTTTTCAAGAGCTTTGGTGGCAAGGTACAGGCCCATGCTTCAGGTTTAGGTGATGCTCCCAAGCTCGCTGACCTGATTGGTACTGTGCGGGTAATGCTCCAGGCTTACAACGAAGGCAAGCTGGATCGTCTGTATGTGGTATTCAACAAGTTTGTTAATACCATGACGCAGACTCCTGTGATCGAGCAGCTGCTACCTTTGCCTAAATCAGACGAAGATGACGTAGCGCATCGCTGGGACTACATCTATGAGCCAGATCCAAAGGTCTTGTTGGACAAGCTTTTGGTTCGTTATGTGGAGTCTCAGGTGTATCAGGGTGTCGTTGAAAACATTGCTTCCGAGCAGGCTGCCCGTATGGTGGCCATGAAGGCAGCAACAGACAACGCCGGCACGCTGATCGATGATCTGCAACTGGTATACAACAAGGCCCGTCAGGCGGCGATTACGCAAGAGCTGTCGGAAATTGTGTCAGGTGCAGCCGCGGTTTAGGCTGGGTAACGAATACAAGTTTTAGAGGATTAATCATGAGCACAGGTACTGTTGTCCAAGTGATTGGCGCGGTTGTGGACGTTGAGTTTCCACAAGATGCCGTACCTCAGGTATATGACGCTCTGAAGATCACAGGCGAAGGCGCCTGTAAAGGCTTGGTGCTGGAAGTTCAGCAACAGCTGGGTGGTGGTGTAGTTCGTACCATCGCCATGGGTTCTTCCGATGGTCTGCGTCGTGGTATCGAGGTAGAAAACTCTGGTTCACCAATTTCCGTTCCGGTTGGGGCTGCGACCCTTGGCCGTATCATGAACGTTCTGGGTGAGCCTGTGGATGAAGCGGGCGCTATCGGTGAAGATGAGCGTTATATCATCCACCGTGATGCTCCTTCTTATGAAGAGCAATCTAACACCACTGAATTGCTGGAAACCGGCATCAAGGTTATTGACCTAGTATGTCCGTTCGCCAAGGGTGGTAAAGTAGGTCTGTTCGGTGGTGCGGGTGTTGGTAAGACAGTTAACATGATGGAACTGATCAACAACATCGCGAAAGCCCACTCAGGTCTGTCCGTATTCGCCGGTGTAGGTGAGCGTACCCGTGAAGGTAACGACTTCTACTACGAGATGAAAGACTCTGGCGTACTGGACAAGGTAGCCATGGTGTACGGTCAGATGAACGAGCCACCAGGTAACCGTCTGCGTGTTGCTCTGACCGGTCTGACTATGGCCGAGAAGTTCCGTGACGAAGGTCGTGACGTACTGTTGTTCGTTGACAACATCTACCGTTATACCCTGGCTGGTACCGAAGTATCGGCACTGCTGGGTCGTATGCCTTCTGCTGTGGGTTATCAGCCAACACTGGCTGAAGAGATGGGTGTTCTGCAAGAACGTATTACTTCTACCAAAGTGGGTTCTATCACTTCGGTACAAGCGGTATACGTACCTGCGGATGACTTGACTGACCCAAGCCCAGCAACCACCTTCGCCCACTTGGATGCGACTGTGGTACTGTCTCGTCAAATCGCTTCTCTGGGTATCTACCCAGCGGTTGACCCACTGGATTCCACCTCTCGTCAGTTGGATCCACAGGTTGTTGGCCAAGAGCACTATGACGTGGCAAACGGTGTACAGACAGTTCTGCAGCGTTACAAAGAGCTGAAAGACATCATCGCTATTCTGGGTATGGACGAGTTGTCAGATGATGACAAGATGACAGTATCCCGCGCCCGTAAGATCGAGCGTTTCCTGTCTCAGCCATTCCACGTAGCTGAAGTCTTTACCGGTTCTCCAGGTAAGTACGTGCCCCTGAAAGAAACCATCCGTGGCTTCAAGGGAATTCTGGACGGTGAGTTCGATCACCTGCCAGAGCAAGCGTTCTACATGGTTGGTTCAATCGACGAAGCCGTTGAGAAAGCCAACAAGAAATAACTAGGCAATATTGCATAGTTTGGTAAGGAGAACGGGATGGCAGCCATGACAGTACAGCTTGATATCGTCAGTGCAGAGAGCAAAATCTTCTCAGGCCTTGTTGCCCATTTACAGGTAACGGGTTCTGAGGGTGAACTGGGTATTATGCCTGGTCACACTCCGCTGCTGACCAATATCAAACCTGGCATGGCGCGCATCGTCAAACAAAATGGTCAGGAAGAGGTGTTTTACCTTTCAGGTGGTTTACTGGAAGTTCAACCCAATTCCGTGTCCGTATTGGCTGATGTTGTAATGCGTGCCGATGAGATTGACGAGCAGGCTGCAGTAGAAGCCAAGCGTCGTGCTGAGGCCCACATGGCCGATGCCGGTGCTGACTTCGATTATGCTGCGGCAGCAATTGAACTGGCTAAGGCCGTGGCTCAGTTGCGGGTCGTTGAGACCATCAAGAAGAACATTGCCAGATAACAGCACTGCTGAAAAAAGGCGCCTCAGGGCGCCTTTTTTGTGTCTGTTATTCCTGCTTGCCTCAAGCAGATTTGCAAGCTTCCAAGCTGCGTGAGCGCTGCATTTTTACTGTGATTCCGGTACACTTGCGCCAGCCTATAGAAAAGGAATCTCCCATGTCATTGAATGTTGTAATTCTCGCCGCCGGGAAAGGGACCCGGATGCGTTCCGATTTACCTAAAGTCCTGCATAAGGTTGCCCATAAGCCCATGGTGCAGCATGTGATTGATACGGCCCATTCACTTAATGCCGACAAGATCAATCTGGTTTACGGTTATGGCGGCGACAAGCTGATGACGGAACTGGGCGAGCAACCGCTTAACTTTGTGCTGCAGGCTGAACAGCTGGGCACTGGCCACGCGGTAGCCCAGTCGATTCCCCATATAGATGACAATGACACTGTATTGGTGCTCTATGGCGACGTTCCCCTCACCCGCAAGGAAACCCTGGAAGCCCTGCTTGCTGCCAGGCAAAACGATGGCGTAGCCGTACTGACAGTGCATCTGGATGACCCTAGTGGCTATGGGCGTATGGTGCGCGAGCATGGCAAGGTGGTTGGCATAGTCGAACAAAAAGATGCTACTGCCGAGCAACTCAAGATTAATGAGATCAACAGCGGCATCATGGCATTGCCGGGCAAACAATTGAAAAACTGGCTCGGACGCTTGGAAAATAACAATGCTCAGGGCGAGTTTTATCTTACCGATGTGATCGCCATGGCTCACGCCGATGGTGTGGCCATAGACACGGCTCATCCAGTTAATTCCATAGAGACCGAAGGCGCCAATAACAGGGTGCAGTTGGCGGCGTTGGAACGTGCTTATCAGCAGCGCTGTGCTGAAGCCTTGATGTTGGATGGTGCCAACTTAAGAGATCCGGCACGCATAGATGTTCGCGGTGAAGTGACCGTCGGCATGGATGTGATGATAGATGTTAATGTGATCTTCGAAGGTAAAGTGGTGCTGGGTAATAACGTGACTGTTGGCGCCGGGGCTATCCTTATCGATTGTGAGATTGCCGACAACGCCGAGATTAAGCCTTACAGCATAGTAGAGGGCGCCAAGTTGGGTGATGGCGCCAGTGCCGGCCCGTTTGCTCGTCTGCGTCCGGGCGCTGAACTTAAGCAAGATGCCCACATAGGCAATTTTGTTGAGATGAAGAAAGCCGTACTCGGTGTGGGCTCCAAGGCTGGGCATCTGGCTTACCTCGGAGATGCACAAATTGGCCAAGGGGTAAACATAGGGGCCGGTACTATTACCTGCAATTATGATGGCGCCAACAAACATCTGACCGTTATTGAAGATGAAGTGTTTGTCGGCAGCGACACTCAACTGGTTGCTCCTGTCACTATCGGCAAGGGAGCAACACTGGGAGCCGGTTCCACTGTAACCCGTGATGTTGGCGCAGATGAACTGGTTATTACCAGGGTCAAGCAGAAACATATCAAGGACTGGAAGCGTCCACAAAAGCAAAAGAAGTAATTCCCTTAAATGAAAGCACCCACCTGGGTGCTTTCTATCTCACAAACCCGCGAATGGGTTTGAAGTCAATCATATTTAATTGTAAATATCCGTAAAGAAACTTAAATACTAATTCTTCTCATTTATATTTGCTGGCAAAAATAGAACAGATTGCCGGTCCGGCATCGAGAGTGAGGTGATTATGAGGTTTAAGTTTTCCTGTGTAGGTATGGCAGTGGTTGCTGCTATCTCTTCAATGCCACTGGCAGCAGAGCAAGCGCCAGAAGATATTGAACGCATCAGTGTTACCGGCCGTAGCTTCAATGATTATAAGACCGGCGTCGCCTCAGGCGCGATGCGTGGTGATATCAATCTGATTGATACACCTCAATCCGTTACCGTTATCCCCGACTTTGTCACCGATGAACAGCTGGCAACGAACCTGGCTGAAGTATTGGTAAATGACTCTTCGGTCACAGCGGGTACACAGCGTTGGAACCGGCAGGTTTTCTCTATTCGGGGGTTTGAACTGGACTCTGGGTCGGGCTACTTGATCAATGGTCATCAACAGTGGTCGCACTATGTACAACCTATTGAAACCCTGCAGCAGGTAGAAATACTCAAGGGCCCATCCAGTATGCTCTATGGCCAGTCAGGCCCAGGTGGCTTGGTTAATATGGTGACCAAGAAGCCGACCTACGACACTCTGTTTAACCTTGGGTTTGATACCGATGACAATGGCTCTACCCGCTTTCAGCTGGATGCCGGTGGTAGCCTTAACGAAGCTCAAACCATACGTTATCGCACCGTGTTGGTTAAGCAGGACACCCAATATTGGCGCGAATATCAGGATGGTGAAAATCAGGAAAGAGATCGTTGGCTGGGCTATTTAAACCTGGAGTTTGATCTCAGCGACGATATTACCTTGGCGTTGAAATATGACCACACCCAAGATAAGACCGGGATTGATGTGGGTGGCTGGTTGAATAAAAAAGGTGAGCTTATCGGTGGAAGAGACATTATCTGGGATATGCCTTGGGCATTTACCGATAATAAGGTACAGAACATGGGAGCCGATTTGGTTTGGCATCTCAACGATGACTGGAATGTGAAGCTGGGATATAACCACCAGAAGTTCCAGCGTCAGCGCTTGGATTCTGCTCCGTCTTATAATGAAAATGCGATGACGGATGGCTATAGCATCAGACCTTTCGATCGTTATGATGATTGGCAGCACAAGACTGCATATGTGGATTTCAGTGGTCATTTCAATACAGGTAGTATCGAGCATCAGTTGCTGATAGGTGCCAATTATCTGGACTACTTCTATCAACAACGTCGCGACCGCGGCGGCTCCATAACCGTAATTCCTGGTACTGGCCTACCTGCCAAGCCGGATCTTGATTATCACTCTGTGGCCAAGGGTGACCCTAGTGAATATGACTTTTATGGCGTCTACATTCAGGATTTAATCAGCTTGAACGAACAGTGGAAACTGCTCGCAGGTATACGCTATGACGAGCAAAAAGAAGACGGAGTTACCGACAGCGCAACGTCTCCCAAGTTTGGCATCATCTATTCGCCTATGGATAATGGCAGTATTTACCTGAACTACTCCAAGAGCTTTGTTCCTCAAGGAAGTGTTGATAACGAACTGGATCTTAATGACGGTATGGAACTGGATCCCGAATATGGTGAGCAGTATGAATTGGGCACCAAGTGGGAGCTGTTCGACAATAGCTTGTTGCTGACCGCTGCTGTGTTTGACATTAAGATAGACAACAGGATTGTCACTCACAGCTTGGATGTCCCTCAAGGTGATAAGACCAAAATTACCCGTCAGGATGGGACTCAGCATCACAAGGGTTTCGAGATGGGAGCTCAGGGGCAGTTAAGTGATAAGTGGTTTATGACTGGTTCCATGATGTATCTGGATGCCACTTACAAGACGGGAGATGAACTAGATGGAAAGACTCCTATAGATGCTCCTGAATGGTCGGCCAATATTTGGACCCGTTATGAGATGACTGAAGCACTGGCTCTTAACTTCGGTGCCGTTTATGTCGGTGAGCGCTTTGCAGATAAAAACAATCAGATCACCAAAGACGGTTATGTGCGTTTCGATATAGGTGCAGCTTATACCTTTGATATTGCCGGTACCGAGTTGGGTGTTCGCGCCAACATACGTAATTTGTTCGATAAAGATTATCTGGATGGCGGTGATTACCAGATGGTCACTATTGGTGAAGGTCGCCATTTCAGTCTGGCACTTGAAGCCAAGTTTTAATCGCCAATAGATATCATGCTATTCAGCAATGCCGGCCACTCCAGTGGCTGGCATTTTTTATGGATGAAATCTAATTCTTTCGGCTTCTTGTGGCGCACCCAGGCTCGGGCTGGCTTTAAGGCATGCCTGTATATCGGCTGAACTGCTAACGGGCTTTTTTCACTCAGTAATTGCGTTTAGGTTTCGAAGTTATATAATTCGCCTTTCGAATCGAAACTTATTCAGTCTGGAATGACCAAACGCAACACTCAACAAAGGCGTCACGCCATAGTTACCCTGCTGCAGCAGCAGGGTGAAGTCAGTGTCGATGCCTTGGCGCTGAAGTTTGAAACTTCGGAAGTGACCATACGTAAAGACTTGGCAGCCCTGGAGAAAACCGGTTTGCTGCTGCGTCGTTATGGTGGCGCCGTCGTCGTTCCTCAAGAGATGACCCAAACCTTATCTGAACCGCCTTCCCGCAATAAGTTGGCCATAGCTCAGACCGCTGCCGGGCTTATCAAAGATCATAACCGCATCATCATAGATTGTGGCAGCACCACTTTGGGGCTTATTCCTGAGCTCAATGATAAGCGCGGTCTGGTGGTTATGACCAACTCCCTGCAGTTGGCCAATGCGATACATGAATTGGAAAATGAGCCCACACTCTTGATGACAGGGGGCACTTGGGATCCCCACTCCGAATCTTTTCAAGGACAGGTGGCTGAGCAAGTATTGCGTTCCTACAACTTTGACCAGCTTTTTATCGGTGCCGATGGCATTGACTTGCAGCGAGGCACCACCACTTTCAATGAGTTGATTGGACTCAGCCGGGTGATGGCGGAAGTCTCCAGGGATGTGGTGGTGTTGCTCGAATCGGAAAAGGTGGGTCGCAGAATTCCTAATCTTGAGTTGCCATGGGAGTTGGTCACGACCCTCGTGACAGATGACAGGCTGCCTGATGCAGCCGCTGAAAGTATTTCAAATCAAGGGGTAAAGCTGATCTTAGCCCCTTTTACAGCATAAACTTTAAATTAAGCGGATATTGATATGTGTGGAATTGTTGGCGCAGTAGCGCAGCGGGATGTAGCTGAAATCTTGATAGAGGGGCTGAAACGCCTGGAATATCGTGGCTATGATTCGGCCGGTGTGGCTGTCATTCACCAAGGTGAACTGACCCGTACCCGCAGAGTTGGCAAGGTGCAGGAGTTGGCCGATGCTTTGCAAACTGCTCCTTTGGCCGGTGGTACAGGTATCGCCCATACCCGTTGGGCGACCCATGGTGAGCCCAGTGAGCGCAACGCGCATCCACATCAATCCGGCAGCGACATAGCCGTGGTGCACAACGGCATTATTGAAAATCACGCTAAATTGCGGGAGATGCTCAAGGGCTTGGGGTATCAGTTCAACTCAGATACAGATACAGAAGTTATTTGTCATCTGGTCGACCATGAGCTTAAGTCTGCCCCCGGCTTGCTGGCGGCGGTACAAGCCACGGTCAAACAACTGGAAGGTGCCTATGGCACTGTGGTCATCGACCGCCGTGACCCTGAACGGCTGGTGGTCGCCCGCAGTGGCAGCCCATTGGTAATAGGCTTTGGCCTGGGAGAAAACTTCGTCGCCTCGGATCAGTTGGCGCTGCTGCCGGTGACCCGTACTTTTGCCTTCCTGGAAGAGGGCGATGTTGCCGAAGTGACTCGCCGTGAGGTCCATATCTATGATCTGGACGGTAACCCGGTAATACGTGAAAAGAAAGAGTCGGAAATCACCCATGATGCCGGTGACAAGGGCGAGTATCGTCACTATATGCTTAAAGAGATCTATGAGCAGCCAATGGCGCTGGCCCGTACTCTCGAAGGACGAATTGCCCAACAGCAGGTGCTGGATAGTGCCTTTGGTGATAATGCAGACGATCTTCTCAAAGATATCAAACACGTACAGATCATTGCCTGTGGTACCAGTTACCATGCCGGTATGGCGGCACGTTATTGGCTGGAAGATTGGGCCGGTGTTTCCTGTAATGTGGAAATCGCCTCTGAATTCCGCTACCGCAAGTCGCATCTGTTCCCCAACAGCCTGTTGGTCACCATTTCTCAATCCGGTGAAACGGCCGATACCCTGGCGGCAATGCGTTTGGCCAAAGAGATGGGGTACAAGGCAACCTTGACCATATGTAACGCCCCCGGGTCCTCGCTGGTTCGCGAGTCCGACATGGCATATATGATGAAAGCCGGTGCCGAGATAGGTGTGGCTTCCACCAAGGCTTTTACCGTGCAGTTGGCCGGTTTGTTGATGCTGACGGCGGCACTGGGACGTTATAACAGCATGAGTGTGGAAATGCAGGCGGCAATCGCCCAGAGTCTGCAGTCTATGCCGGCTAAAGTGGAGCAGGCTCTGGGGTTGGATGATGCCATTGCTGAGTTGGCAGAAGACTTTGCCGATAAGAGCCATGCCCTGTTCCTGGGACGTGGCGATCAGTACCCCATAGCGATGGAAGGCGCGCTGAAGCTGAAGGAGATTTCCTATATTCATGCCGAGGCTTATGCATCCGGAGAGCTGAAACATGGACCATTGGCGCTGATCGATGCCGACATGCCTGTGATAGTGGTGGCACCCAATAATGAACTGCTTGAAAAGCTCAAGTCCAATGTGGAAGAAGTGCGTGCCCGTGGTGGCTTGATGTATGTGTTTGCTGATGTTGATGCTGAATTTGCATCCGATGACACCATGAAGGTAATTCCTGTGCCACATTGTGATGAGTTTATGGCACCGCTTATTTACACCATTCCGCTGCAGTTGCTGTCATACCATGTTGCCCTGATCAAAGGGACTGATGTGGATCAGCCAAGAAACTTGGCCAAGTCGGTTACTGTGGAGTAATTGGCCGGAATCAAGCTCAAGCCTGAAAGTGTTGCCATTAATCGCCTGAGTGTATGCTCAGGCGGTTAATTGTGTCAGCCGCTGCTGCTTTTTTGCTTCGTATCTCTTCCAGACTTTTTCGTGGAAGTAGAAAACAACTGTGTTGATGCTGGGTTCTACCAGGGCCACGGCACCACCTATAAGTACACTGCCAGTAAGCAGATAAGTGATGGTAAAGGCTACGCTGAAGTGCAGTATGGCAAAGGTCATTGTCTTAATCATGGCGGTTCTCCTCTCTCGATAATTTAATGATAATAATTCTTATTAACAATTGAAAGAGGGTTTAACAGATTAATTTGACCGTTTTTATCTATTAAAAAGGCCACTTATGCGGCCTTTAGTCGTCTAATACTATCAGTAATGCCAAGGGAAGCTGGAAAAGTCCTGATCGCGTTTTTCAAGAAACGCGTCTCGGCCTTCCTGGGCCTCGGCTGTGCCATAGGCCAAACGGGTCGCTTCTCCGGCAAACAGTTGCTGGCCAACCAAACCATCATCAGGCAGGTTAAAGCCATATTTGAGCATGCGCATTGCGGTTGGGGACTTGGAATTGATCTCCTTGGCCCAGCGCAGAGCTTCGGTTTCAAGTTCTGCATGAGGAACTGAACGGTTAACCATGCCCATGGCAAAGGCTTCATCGGCACTGTAGTTAAAGCCACAGAAAAATATTTCCCTTGCCCGCTTCTGACCTATCATCTTCGCCAGATAAGCACTGCCATAGCCAGAATCAAAGCTGGCTACATCAGGATCTGTCTGTTTGAAAACGGCATGTTCTTTCGATGCCAGTGTCAGATCGCACACCACGTGCAGGCTGTGACCGCCACCAACCGCCCAACCGGGAACAACGGCTATGACGACCTTGGGCATAAAGCGGATCAAGCGCTGCACTTCGAGAATATGCAGGCGGCCCATGCGAGCCAAATCGGCCTTGCCGGCTTCCTCACCTTCATATTTGTAGCCGTCCTTGCCGCGAATACGCTGATCGCCACCGGAGGAGAAGGAATATTGCCCCTTGGCCGATGGACCATTGCCCGTTAACAGCACACAACCTACATCAGACCATTGCCGGGCGTGATCCAGAGCTATGTAAAGTTCATCAACCGTCTTGGGACGAAAAGCGTTCAGGCAGTCGGGGCGGTTAATGGCAATTCGCACCGTACCTTGAGATTTGGCTCTGTGGTAAGTGATGTCTTCAAAAGCGAACCCGGCAACCTCTTCCCACAATTCAGGTTCAAAAGTATCGGAAACAAAAGATGTCATAACAAACAGCCCCTATATTGATAATGGCTCAAAGGCTAGGTGGATTGGCATGGGAGGTCAATGATTTCAGGTGCGGGTTTTGCGACCGTCGACAAAACCCGCGGCTTTACTCAGAGGTTATCGCAGATGAACAGCAGATTATCTTTGTTGAAAACAGGATGAGATATGACATTGCCGCGACAATACTCATCCTTGAAGTCCATCAGGGTATCTGGTGTGGTCAGTATGTTGTCCAGCTCTTGTAGCTCTGAAGCTGACAAACGCTCGGCAATATCTGCCTTGAGGCGGGCCTTTTTCTGATCGAGGCGAATGATCTGCGTGCCCGTCATGGCATCCAGCTTGCGTTCAATTTTCTTTACTAATGCTTCGGTTTGGGCAATGGGTTCATCGAGTTTATCCGTCTGAGTGACCAGGTAATAAAGCACTCCGGCCAATATTGCCAAAATAATCCAGCCTTTCATCATTTAGTCCAACTAAGGTTAATAACCCTTGTGTTACAAGGTATAATACGCCAGTTTTTATACAATAAGCAGTAAAAGGCTGTAAAGATGAGTGAAGAGTCGAGCAATAAGGATTATTCGAAAGCCAATCGAATCAAGATTCACCAGCCTGATGCGAGTAAAGCAGACCGCTTTAATCCTCGCAACCGAATTTACGTTCGTGCGGTTGATGGTCTATGGAGTACGTTAAGGCGGCGGATGGGATGGATAGCCATGCTGTTTTTTCTCATCTTGCCCTGGCTTCCATGGGGGGATAGGCAGGCAGTCTGGTTTAACCTGGCGGAGCAGAAGTTTCATGTATTCGGCCTGACTATTTGGCCTCAGGATCTGACGTTGCTGGCGGCCTTGTTTATGATTGCCGCCTTTGCACTGTTTTTTGTCACTACCTACCTGGGAAGGGTCTGGTGCGGGTACACCTGCCCGCAGACAGTGTGGACCTTCATCTTTATCTGGTTTGAAGAAAAGCTCGAAGGGGCACGCAACAAAAGGATGAAGTTGGATCAGATGCCCTGGAGTTTTGACAAACTCTGGCGCAAAACGGCCAAGCATACTGCCTGGTTGTTGATCTCCCTGCTGACGGCCATGACATTTGTGTCTTACTTTGTGCCCTCCAGAGAAGTATACCTAGAGGTGTTTACCTTACAGGCCAGTGGCGCCGTGTACTTCTGGGTCATTCTCTTCACTCTGGCAACCTATGGTAATGCCGGCTGGATGAGGGAAATCATGTGTATTCACATGTGCCCCTATGCACGTTTCCAGGCAGCCATGTTCGATAAGAACACTTATATTGTTGGCTATGACACCAAGCGTGGTGAAACTCGCGGCCCCCGTTCCCGTAAGGCTGATCCCAAAGCTCTGGGGCTGGGCGACTGTATCGATTGCGATCTCTGTGTTCAGGTCTGTCCGACAGGGATTGATATCCGTAATGGCCTGCAGTACGAATGTATCAACTGCGGCGCCTGTATCGATGCTTGCGACTCCACCATGGAACGTATGGGATATGCCAAAGGCCTTATCAGTTACACCACGGAAAACAAACTGGAAGGGATCAAGGAAAAAGTACTGCGTCCCAAGCTGGTGGGCTATGGTGTTGTGCTTACCGCGATGATTTTGGTGTTTATCTACGCCAGTGCCAATATCGCCCCTGTACGCATTGATATCATTCGTGACCGGAATCAGCTCTATACCGAGAATACTCAGGGGATGACAGAGAATACCTTCACTTTGAAGATATTGAACAAAACAGAAACGGCCCACGAGTACCAGATGCACATTGATGGGTTAAACAACTATAAGTGGTATGGCCCACAAACAGTGCAAATTGCGGCCGGTGAAGTATTGACGCTGCCAATCAGTGTGGCGGTCGACCCTGTGGAGCTGAAACGTCCCATTACCAAGATAGACTTTATTGTCACTACCGAAGTCGATGGTGAGGCGGTTGAAGCCAAACAGGAGTCCCGTTTCTTCGGGCCTTAAGCTTTAAGAAAAGACTCAAGATAGATAAAAAGGGGCGCGAGCCCCTTTTTTCATCAAAAAAGATCGCTTTTTTGGTCATTTGGTTGCTTTTATGAGCGAACGATAAATTAATCCTGTTTTTCTAAGATTTAGCCCTTGCACAAAAGTTCAGGCTCCCTATAATGCGCTCCCACTGACACGGCACAGCGGCAACGCGAAAGACGTGACAGGGTCGAAGAAAAGAGGCTTTTGAGTCCTTTCAACGACAGGCGAAAAAAAGATGGTAAATACCTCTTGACGCCGCAGCAGGAAAGCGTAGAATACGCAGCCCTGACCCGATGGCCACAGCGCCTAAGGGATTGCTCTTTAACAAGATAAACAAGCAAATCTGTGTGGACACTCACAGGCATTGAGAAATCGACAAAACGATTTAACTCGATGAAGAGTGTTCATACGAACAGAATTCATTGAGCAGAACCTTCGGGTTCAACCAAAACTTTAATTGAAGAGTTTGATCATGGCTCAGATTGAACGCTGGCGGCAGGCCTAACACATGCAAGTCGAGCGGTAACATTTCAAAAGCTTGCTTTTGAAGATG
>NZ_JADP01000031.1:0-4914 GCF_000518445.1 Shewanella sp. 38A_GOM-205m
GCAATCAGGGCAAAGAATACGGCGGACGGGTAGCCGTAACTGAACCTGAAACGCCAGTATGGTTCGTTCCGATACGCTGCGAAGTGAAGCGTCGTGAACAGCCTTAGCCGGTTTGCCGCAAGCACAGTGGCCGTTATCAATCGGCTTTAGGTGGATGATGAGGGTTTGTTGATTTTGCTCGGTATGGACGGCTTCAAAGCCTTCCCAGAGCGCAATGGGGAAGGTAATATTCGACATTGAGAACGGTTGGGGTTGGTCATTGTTTTTGTTTGGCGACTAAACAATAACTCTCCAACCGTTTTCATTTCCAGTCCACGCTAATCTGCGATGAACCTTTTTTTTTGCTTTATGCCCAGCTGTTTTCCGGGTAACAAAAAAGGGCCGTTAAGGCCCTTTTTTGTATTTAGATGCTAAATTATTTCAGCTGAGTCAGATAGATAGCAATATCCAACATCTCGTCATAAGACTTGATGGCACCGGTTTCAACCCGATACTTACCATTCACCACCAGCGCAGGAACACCTGAGATCTTGGCGTTTTCTGTGTTGCGCTTCATGTTGGCCACCATGCTGTTGACCATAAAAGAGTTGGCCGCAGAATCAAACTGCTTGGGATCCACACCATTGGCAACAAAGATAGCCTTGATGTCGTCACGATTGGTGAAGTGCTGCTTCTTGTCCTGAATCGCGCTGAACATGGCATGATTGACCTTATCAGACACCTTCAGTACTTCGGCAATGGCAAAGGCACGGGACATCTCAACACCCATCTCGCGGCCGATAAAGTCGACATGGTTTTGCTCAAAAGCCACACCTTCGGGCAGACGAGCCTTCAGCTTGGGGATCACGTTCTTTTCAAAGTTATAGCAATGAGGACAGTAGAAAGAGAAAAACTCTGTGATTTCAGGCTTGGCGGAGGCGGGGCCTTCACTAACCACAGTATAATGCACGCCTTCTTTGTACTGGGCCGCTGTGGCCGCCAGGGGAAGCAGCAAAAATGCCGCCGCCAACATCAGGATTTTCTTCATTGGAGTTCCTTGTTTATTAAAATTTCAGCCAACACTGCTGGAGTTGCTGAATAACATAATCTTCTTTTTGAGTCGAACTCAAGCTCTGAGTTCCCTTTTTGTTAAATCCAAATGCCGGGCGGCCATATCCTCAACACCCGGCACTCGTTCGATGCAGCCTCAATAAAGAATAAGACTCAGTGGCGCTTCATCCAGGCGCTGTTGCTGTTCTTTAAAGGCTTGCAACTGCTGTAGCCAGTATTCTTCGGTCGCAAACCAGGGGAAGTGGCGCGGAAACGCGGGGTCGTCCCAGCGCTTGGCCAGCCAGGCGTTGTAATGCAGCATTCGCAGAGCTCTGAGTGGCTCTATCAACTGCAGCTCTTTGGTATCGAAGTTGGAGAAGGCCTCGTAGGCCTCCAGCAAGACTTCCAACTGCAACGTCTGTTGCTGCCTGTCGCCGGACAGCATCATCCACAGATCCTGCACCGCAGGGCCGTTGCAGGCATCGTCGAGATCGACAAACCCGGGGCCATTGGGGGTCCAGAGAATATTGCCGGGATGCAGATCGCCATGCAGACGCATACTCTGGTATTCGATACCTTGCCAACGCCGCTGCAGCTCAGAGAAGAGGCTTAACGCCGCCTCGAGCAGATGTTCCCGCAAAGCGTTCGGGATCAGCTCTGTGCACTGCAATTGCTCCAGCGCCGGAGTCCCCAGGGTTATCGGCGTCAGGTTCAAACGCTGCTTAAACAGGCTGCCACGGGAATACTGGTGCAAACGGCCGATAAACTGGCCGGCGCCCTCTATCTGATCCAGGTTGTCCACCTCAAAGCTGCGACCTCCTATGGAAGGAAACAGCGCAAAACGCCACTCTTTGAAGTGATGCAGACTGCAGCCGTCGAGCACCACTGGGGCGGCAATGGGGATCTCGGCTTCGGCCAGCTCGAACGTAAATTCATGCTCTTCCAAAATCTGGGCATCGGTCCAACGCTCGGGGCGATAGAACTTAACCACGTACCTCTGGCCGCGATCGCAACGAAACTGATAGACCCGGTTCTCATAGCTGTTGAGTGGCGTTAGCCCCGTCTCGGGGTAAATCGCCAGACTTTCGATGGCATCCAAAATCAGTTCAGGGGAAAGATCCCGATAATGAAACGCCGCCGTGGCCTGCTTTTCTGTCATGCCTGTGACTCCAGTAAATGCTTCAGGTATACCAACACATCCCAGTCTTGTTCACTCTGGCAGCTCAACCAGCATACATCACCGTAGAACTCATAGTTGAGCCACAAGAGACTGCCTTCAAAATCCAGCAGCCATTGGTGACGATCAGCCCCCCATTGCCGCTCCAGCACCTTGGCATCGAGCGCCCGGCACAGGGGCTCGGCAAAGCTGTCGAAGGCTTCGAACTCGACCCCGGCCGTCATCGACAGGGTTTTATGCTCGGGATCCAAGCTAAGATTTTGATACTGCATTTTTTAATCCTATTTCTTAACTACTGCAGGACATGATCAACCCCTTACCCCAATCCGGTGGTCGCTTGGCATACTCCTGCATCTCAGGCTGTTCATCGAACGGGCGTCTGAGGAGCTGGTGCAACTGCTCAAGCGGCTGGGTATTGCCCTCCTCTTCGATGGCAATGATCGCTTCCTGAGCCAAATAGTTGCGCAAGATATATTTGGGGTTGTGGGCCCGGCGCTCGGCCTGCCACTGCTCAAGTCCCTGGCGAGTATCGATACGGCACCGGTACTCGGGCAGCCAATCATCCCAGCCCTGACGATTGATAAAATCATCCCTCAGACTGCTGTTTTCTGCCTTGGGATCCAGCTCGCCAAAGCGGCGCAGGCTCTGGGTGTAGTCCAAGGCGTTTTGTTCCAACAAGCCGGTAAAGGCGCCGATAAGCGCCAGGTCCTTGTTGTCCTGCTCCAGCCGGGCATCAAGGCTTAAATCTTCGGCCAAAGGTGCCAGCCCCAACTTGGCGCGCATCAAACCAAGATATTGCTGCACTAACTCATGCTGATAGCTATTGAGCGCGGCTATCAAATCATCGGAAGCCAGCACTGGCGTCAACGCCTGCGCCAAACGTTGCAGGTTCCACAAGCCGACGCCGGGTTGCTGACCGAAGGCGTAGCGTCCCTCGGGATCAGAATGGTTACAGATAAAGTCTTCCTTGAAGGTATCGAGGAAGGCGAAGGGGCCAAAGTCGAAGCTGTCACCGAGAATCGACATATTGTCGGTATTCATCACCCCGTGGGCAAAGCCCACCGCTTGCCAGTGGGCTATCATACGCGCGGTATCACGTACCACCAGAGCAAACCAGGCCTTGTAGCCCTCATAGTCCAGGCTGAGCTGGGGATAATGTTGGCTCAGGGTGAAATCGAGCAGCTGCTTGAGCTTGTCGGCCTGACCCTTCTCGCTGTAACAGAAATACTCGAAGTGACCAAAACGTATATGGCTACGGGCCAGGCGCACGGTAATGGCGCCTTTTTCCAGCGACTCGCGCCACACCGGCAGCTCAGAGCCGATCACCGCCAGCGCCCTGGTGGTGGGCACGCCCAAATGATACAGCGCCTCGGAAACCAGAAACTCGCGCACCGCAGAACGCATCACTGCACGGCCATCACCGTGACGCGAGTAAGGCGTGGGTCCCGCGCCCTTCAAGGCCAAATCCCAGGCACCGTCAGGCCCCTGCGCCTCACCGAGAATGATCGAACGGCCATCGCCCAACCTGGGGCTGTAGCCGCCAAACTGATGTCCACTGTAGACTTGGGCGTAATATTCGGCGCCCGGCATTCTCTGGTTGCCGGCGAGTTGCTGCAGCAGGGTTTCATTGGGGCCAGCCAAGCCCAAAAGCACCGCCGCATCATCACTCCAGGCCAACCAATGGGGCGAAGGTAGCCCGGCAGGCAGTACCTGCTGGTAAAATCCCGCCAGGCGGGTGAAGTAATCCTGTTTAAGTTTCATGTCCCTTATGGGCCGTTATTGTGCCATTGGTCACAGATTATCATATCCCTGTCGTCGAGACGGCAGTTGTGACCACACTCGAAGCTGCCCTTGCCCTCATTGAGGCGCTGCATGCCTCTGCCCTTGTCCTGGCACTGCTGCAGGGTTTGATAATAACCGGCAATGGCGTGGTAACGATCCAACGTCTCGGCCGTTTGCGGCTCGACGTCCGACTTATCTCTATTCGGCTGCTGTATATCCGTATCCGGATAGTAAAACAGGGTCCATTGCGGCTGCTTGCTGCAGGCTGCCAGCAGCAACAGCGAAGTGAGGGCAACCCATAAAGTCGCTGGTTTCATTGCGGCTCTCCATCAATAAAAAAGCGAACCCGCGGGCTCGCTTGGGAAGTAGTGAAAAAGCACTTTGCCCTTCACTCCTTGCTTGATTCTACACATTGAATCGGCTTTTGTACTCAGGCTGAGGCTTTATCCCTGGCCTTTTCTATCCGCTTGATACGACCTTCAAAGCCCGTAACTGTGCCATCTTCCAGCCCATATTCAATCGCCTTGTTGCACAGAGCTATGGCGGCATCGAAACGACCTGCATCGCTGCACAGGGTAGAGAGCTGCATAAAACCTGTGCCCTTGAACTCGGCCTTGGGTGATTTGCTGAGTACTTTCTCCCGACTGGCGGCAAACAGGGCGCTATATGCGGTATCGTACTCTTGCCCCAACTGCAGATACTTGCTGTTTTTCCGCTGCTTGTAGCATTCACCTATCACGGCCAGTAAAGCATCATGCGCTTCGATAGCGCCTTCAGAGGCCTGATACTGTTCCATCGCCCGCTTGAGGGTGATATTGCCCCAACTGATATCCGGCGCAGCCGCCTTGACTGGCTCTGGCTCTGGCTCTGGCTCTGGCTCTGGCTCTGGCTCTGGCTCTGGCTCTGGCTCTGGCTCTGGCTCTGGC
>NZ_JADP01000031.1:4924-72196 GCF_000518445.1 Shewanella sp. 38A_GOM-205m
CTGGCTCTGGCTCTGGCTCTGGCTCTGGCTCTGGCTCTGGCTCTGGCTCTGGCTCTGGCTCTGGCTCTGGCTCTGGCAGGACAGTCTCGACCTCGGCGCGGCCAACTTCCACCTCTGGGGCGATATTTTCCGCTTGAGGTTCAAGCTCAGGCGACTCTGCGACCGCTTGCTCAGCCGATGGCTGAGGCTTGGGTTCGGCTTGCTCTTTCGATTCGGCAAAGTCCAGATCGACACTCTGGTGCTCCTCCTGAGTCTCGTTTTCCGTCTCGGCCTGTGGCGCCTGAGGCATGGCCGAAGCTCTGTCTTTGAGCTTAAGCGCCTCATCACGCTCCTCTTTTGCCAGCCGCTGCGCCCGGTTATAGAGGAAAATACCCGCTGCGACCAACAGTACTACGACCAGAATTTGAAACATCTTCGTCCACCATTTCTTGAGTGCCGGGCCAACTGGCGGCCCTGTTTTGTGGTATTGGCAATCAGCCAAAGCCACCCCGCTCTGCACAGAGTTTAACCGATATTAATAGAGTATCGTCTTAGTATAAATCAAGTATTTATGCTTTTTCTGCTCGCTTTTAGGCGCTTTTTGCAATTGAAACTCAGTCTGTGAAGCCTGGCGCGCCATCGACAGATACAAGCTGGTACACTCCTAGGGTTTTGATCCCAAGAATGGCAAACAAGGATTCAGATGCAAAAATTACTGATAGTGGCTCACGCCAGCCCTTATGGCACAGAAAAATTATTCAACACTCTGCGTATCGCCCTGGCGCTGAAAGACCAGGAGCAGACCGAAGTGGAGCTCAAGTTATTCCTGATGTCAGACGCTGTCTTTGGCGCAGTAAAAGGTCAGAATACGCCGGATCTCAGCTACAACCTGCAGCAGATGTTTGAAATCCTTACTGCTCAGGGTGTGCCCTTGCTGCTGTGCAAGACCTGTGTTGAAGCCCGCGGCGTAGTGGCCGACATGCTGCTGGACGGCGCCGCCATTGGCACACTCGGCGACTTGAGCCGCTGGACCCTGGAAGCCGACAAGGTTATCCATATCTAGGGTTAACTTGTCATTTGACCTTGGGTGCGCATAAAGCTTCATTTTGTGCGCACCTTCATAATTCCTGCCACTGACTTTGAACCCTGCCCCGCCTCAGGACTAAGATGACCATAGTTGAGTTATTTACCAAGGTAAGGCTATGGAACTGCTGCAAGGAAAACTACTGACCGAGTTCCGCACTGTTTCAGCCATGGTGTGGATCTACTGCCGTGACCATCACCCCAGAACTGAAGATGGCAGCCTCTGCCCCGACTGTCAGGCCTTGATGGAGTACGCTCACACCCGCCTCGACCGCTGCCCCTACGGTGAAAGCAAGCCCACCTGCAACAAATGCCCGGTACACTGCTACAAACCTGAACCCAAAGAACAGATGCGTCAGGTGATGCGTTACGCCGGTCCCAGAATGCTGTTGAGCCACCCGATACTGGCACTGCGCCACCTCTGGTGCGAGCGCAAAGCCGCGCCGGGCAAGCCTCCGAAGGACGCCTCCAACCGCCATAAGCGCATGCAGTGCGCCAAAAACTGACTACTTTTTTGTTGCACCCCTCAAGCGGCTGAGATAAGAATGTCGTTAAGGGGGCCAGATGACTGCATTCAGCGACATTTTTACCCAAGCTTACTGGTGGCTGTCGCTGCTTGGAGGCCTGCATTGCCTGGCGTTATCCATCTACGCCCGCTTTGTCTATCAGGACAGCCATAGCCAACGTCGGCTGCTCGCAGGCATCTTTGCCTTGATGGCGCTCTATTTCTTTACCGGCCTGTTCAATCGTGACAATACCCCGGCGCCTATCCATTTGCTGTTTCTGTTATTACTGCCGCTGTACTTCCTGTTGATGCCGGCCCTGTATCAATATCTGAAGCAACAACTCAGGCCGACTGTAGATGCAAGGTTGCCGCTCAAGCATCTGTTGCCGTCCATACTTGCCATGTTTCTGGTGGTGTTGCTGTGGCTATTCAATCCCAGCCTGGTCACAGGTGTGGCTCTACTGGGCTACCAGCCCAGCCTGAGTTGGGGTTCCCTGCTGTTGCCACTGTTGCTGTTACTGCAAACCACCCTGTACCTGATATTGGTGCTGCAGCTGATGAAGCGCCACTTTCATGCATCGGCTCAGCAGGACAACAGATTGCAACAGCTGCGCAGTAACTGGCTGCTGGTATTGACCCTGGCACTGATACTGAACTGGTTGGTTCGTAACATTGCCGTGCTCTTGACTCTGTTTCTCGGCGATCAATTTTCGGTTGTGGCGCAGGCAATCCCGAGACTGGCACTGCTGCTGACCCTCTATCTGCTGGCCATCTACGGCCTCAATCAGCTCACCCGCGCCGCCTATCTGCGTGGACGCGAATCCCGTGCTCAAGCCGCCTCTGGACCCAAACAGCCTCTCGATAAGGAAGAGCTGGATTTTCTCAATGAGATACTGCACGAAAAAAAAGATAAGTAACATCGCCCAGGCTGTGACCTTTACGTTAATCTAATGCGGCTTTTAATAACAAAAACAAAGGAACAGAGATGGGATTGCCTAACAGCTACAGCCTGCTGGCCCTGTGCCTTATCGGTATGGGAACCCAGGTATTGGCCGCAGAGCGGCAGCATAAAATAACCAACCAGGACTTTTTCGAGATAGCCAACATGGGCCAGGTAGTGCTCAGCCCGGATGCCAAAATGGCCGCCTGGCTGGAATCGCGCTGGGACAAAAATCTGGATAAGGCCCAGAAAGACATCTGGCTGGTCGACAGCAAGAGCCGCCAGAGCAAACGACTGACCTTCAGCAACGAGAGTGAAAGCGCTATCAGCTGGAGCCCTGATGGCCAATATATCTATTTTCTCAGCAGCCGCGGCAATGCCGAGCAGCCGGCGCCCTTCAACGCCAAACCGCAAATTTATCGTCTCTCTATCCAAGGTGGTGAAGCTGTTCCCGTTACCCAAGAGGCCGGTGGTGTCAAGAGTTACCAGTTGAGTGACGATGGCAGCCAGCTCTATTTCATGACCCATAAGACCCTGACAGACAAAGATCCCTGGGCCGGTATGCGCGCCGATCACCAAGGCCCTGAGTATGCTCACGGCAGTCGCGATACCAATCCCCTGTATCGCCTGGATCTGAACCATTTTCGCAAGCAGTTGCTGCTGGATGATGACAAAGTGGTTTGGGAGTTCAGCGTCAGCCATGATGGCAATAAACTGGCGCGGATCACCACAGAAGACAACGAGTTGGTCAATCTGGAAGGTTGGTCCCAAGTAGAAGTCTTCGATATCAAAAACGCCGGCAACCAGGTTCTGGCCGACAAGCGTTGGCGTGAACAGGCGCCCTCTCCTTACGGCTGGCTGCTGGAGCTGAGTTGGGCCGAGGATAACCGCCGTCTCGCCTTCAGAATCGATTTCGACGGCCATCCCGGCAGGCTGTTTATCAGTGATACCAGTAAACCCGAACAGGCACCTTTGAGTGTTAAACGCCAGGGTGATATGACACTCAGCGGCGGCGACATCCATTGGCGTCCGGGCAGTGAAGAAATCTGCTATCGCGGTGCCGATCATGCGCTGGTACGCCTCTACTGCACTGAAATCAATGACCTGGAACAGGGTGACACCCGGACTCTGCTGCAGGATGATACCGTCATCGGCAGTTACAGTTTCAGTCACAACGGCAAGCAACTGGCGTTCAGCCATAACGGCCTGGATCACTTCTACGATCTGTTCATCGCCAACGCCGAGAAGCGCAAAGCACCGGCCAAACGCCTGACCAATATCAATCCGCAAACCGATTCCTGGTTGCTGCCACAACTGAGCATAGTCAAGTGGCAAGCCGCCGATGGCACTCAGGTTGAAGGCATACTGGAATTACCATCCGGCTACCGCAAAGCCGATGGCCCCCTGCCACTTGTTGTGCAAATTCACGGAGGCCCCACTGCTGCTACCCCGTTTGCACTGCAACACAGATCCTATGGCCGTGCCACTTTCGCCGCCAACGGCTGGGCCTTGTTGTCGCCCAACTACCGCGGATCTACCGGTTATGGCGACAAGTTCCTCACTGATCTGGTGGGCCATGAACACGAGATTGAGGTAAACGACATCATGGCCGGTGTGGACAAGCTGATTGCCGAGGGCCTGGTCGATGCCGACAAGCTGGCCGTCATGGGCTGGAGCAACGGCGGCTATCTGACCAATGCGCTTATCGCCAGCAGCGACAGATTCAAGGCCGCCAGTTCAGGGGCCGGGGTATTCGATCAGCGTCTACAATGGATGCTGGAAGATACGCCCGGACATGTGGTCAATTTTATGCAGGGCTTGCCATGGGAAAAACCCGAGGCTTATACCCATGGTTCGTCGCTGACGCATGCAGACAGAATAAAGACCCCGACACTTATCCATATCGGAGAGAAAGACGCCAGGGTACCTTTGGGCCACGCCCAGGGGCTATATCGCGCCCTCAAGCATTACCTGAATGTACCGGTGGAACTGATTACTTACCCGGGTGAAGGTCATGGTTTGAGCCGCTACAAGCACAAACAAGCCAAGATGGACTGGGATCAGGCCTGGTTTGAACATTATGTTCTCGGCAAACCCTTTCCTTAGCCCTGGCGGCGCAGTCTTAGCAGCCGGGTTAACTGAGCTCTAGTTAACTGAACTTTGGCTGACATTCACTCCAAAAAGCGCCGTTATCGGCGCTTTTTTAGTCTCCCCCTCTGTATTTTTGCTGCCGGACAAGTAAGCTCAAGAGTACCTACAGGTACCCAGTCTCTCATTGACGGGGAGCTTAAGACTCTCAATTTGGAGGTTCATCATGAAAGCCATTTCAAGTACCTTGTTTGCCTTATTAGCCCTGGCGAGCAGCCTGCTGCTGATCCCGACGGCCAGTGCCAATGACAGCTACAGCAGTGCCATAGCTACCTTCAAACAAGCCAGTGAAACCCATAAATTCTTCGACTCTGCCTATGGTTACGCCATATTCCCCACTGTCGGCAAGGGAGGTCTGGGCATAGGGGCGGCCTATGGTAAAGGACGTGTCTATCGCGGCGGCGTTTATACCGGTGAGTCGAGCATGACTCAGGTTTCCATCGGTTTTCAAATCGGTGGTCAGGCCTACAGTGAGATTATTTTCTTTAAGGATGAACAGGCCTACCGCGACTTTACCAGCGGCAGCTTTGAATTCGGCGCCCAGGCTTCCGCCGTAGCCATCAACGCCGGTGCCAACGCTCAGGCCGGTACTACAGGCAACTCGGCCGGAGCCGGCCAATCCGGCGGCAGTCAGGCTGCCAAGGCCTCCTATATCAACGGCATGGCGGTGTTTACCGCTGCCAAGGGTGGCCTCATGGTTGAAGCCGCACTTGCCGGACAATCATTTACCTTCGAAGCGCAATAAGCCCATGGGTGAGGTGATCCTGAGTCGCCTCACCCATTTGCCAGTATTATCAATGTCCCCATGGCGCCGGAGGTGGCGTTACTTCATTGCTTAAGTTGAACTGCAATAGAAAATCGCGCTTCTCCCGGGTCAGGCGATAACTGAAATTCTGCTGATCCAGCCCCAGATGCCAAACATTGGTTACCGACTGGGCCAGACCATGCTGTTTGAAATTGGCAATTGAAAATTCATCCACCGGGAATGACTGCCAGGACTCGGTTCCCGGACTGCGACTGTCACCGCCATACTGGGTTACGGCATCTTCGCTGCCATCCTGATGACGATGATCATGCTTGAGCCTGAGGCCATCGGCCGTCTTGCTGATCACCCAGGTGCGGGATCTGTCCTCTCCCACATGCAGCGGAATACGGATCTCGGTTGTTGAGCATTGGCGCACATGCATCACCAGCGGCTGGCCCGTAAAACCATCGCCGCTGCTGCCCCCCTTGATCAACTCACCACTGTAGGCCTTGCCACATAAACCGGATAGGTGGTTAAAAAACTGCTCGGCAGCAGTCAACTCCTGCCCCTGTACCGTCGTTGCCAGCAGCAAAGATGCCATCAGTCCTAATCGTTTCATTATTCTTGTTCCTTCTCCATTAAATGAACGACTATAAGGACACAGTTTGAAACCAAACTGAATCCCTATAACAAGTTTTTGCCATGCGCAAGTAGCAAAGTCACAAGAGAGTATCTCGAAAATACTTTCACTGTATTACTTGAGTAAATTCACACCCTGAGAATAAAAACAACCCTATGTTAATTTCGCCTGCGGAAATAAGGTTTTTTCGCTTAGTTAAAAATAGGAAGCAATTCATGTTTCAAATAATTAACTATTTCTCAATGTGATCTTAATCTTGGCAATAGGCCAACAATGAATTCATAGTAATGTCTCAGCAGTGTGGGGAGCGATTACATGAAAATTGACAGCCTTAATTACAACCAATTAAAAGTTTTACTCGCTGTATATAAGCACGGTCAAGGAAGCTTGGCCGCAGCCGAATTAGGTATATCCAGTTGTGCCGTCACCCGTACACTAAATGCGCTACGTGATGTTTTTATGGACTCTTTATTTGTCCGTAAATCAAATGGATTAATTCCTACACAAAAGACCGAAGAGTTAATCCCACACGCCAAATTATTGGTAGAACAATATCAACTGCTTGAGAGGCAACATTCTGTCTTTTCCCCCAGCCAATCCGGCGGTCATTTTGTTATCAGAGCCTATGATGAATTTGTCTATGCGGTTCATAAAGTCATAGATAACTATATTCTTCCCGAAGCACCCAACTTGCGTTTCGACATTCGTACACTCAGCCATGACTGTAGCAATGAACTCATTGGTGGCGGCGTCGATTTCGTGGTGGTTTACGAAGGTTTTGATGACACCAGGCTCAACTATGAAATCTTCTCTGAGACAGGTGATATCTACATTCTGGCCAGAAAAGATCATCCAATTCTGTCCGAATCCATGTCATTGGAGCAGCTATCCCACTATCCCTTGCTGGAAATCGACAACTACAACGACCTGACCTGCCCTTTGCTGGTCAATCTGTGTCGGGACAACGGCCTGCAGATGGATGTCGCCGGTTATACAGACAGTGTTGCCACCGCGATGCAGATCCTTGCCGAGTCGGACAATATAACCCTCAGCTGCAATCAATTTACCCGCAAGTTTGTCGACATGTTGCCGGCGGTCAGTTATCGAAGATTATCTGACAACATGATTGAAAATATAAAAGAAATCCGTAGCGAACATCGTACCGTCGGCAATTACATTCTTTATGGAAATATTAATAATTCCCCGGCATTCAACTGGGTGAAATCAAAACTCGTTTATGGACTGGAACGGGAATGGCGTTTGGCTGCGGCCACATAGAGATAAATCACAAGTGAAACAAGAGGTATCCAATGGAGTTCACACTATTTTGCATTACGGCCTATGCCGCTTATCTGGTTTATAAGAAACCAGAAAAAGAAAAACTGGCAGATAAACTTCTTTTCGGTTGTATCGGAATGAGTTTCTTTATTTGGATCATGATGTCCTGGGGCATTTTACTTCCAGTCGGAAATTACTAAAGAGTCGTTATGAAAGAGCATATATTCAACAAGTTGGCATCCTTCGCCGCTATTGTCATCATGGCCTTACCCGTAGGTATTGCCTGTTTCTTTTTCGGATTTATTCTCCTGGATAACCCTTGTGCATTTTGCTGGCAAGAACGTACGGCAATGATTCTGGTGGCGCTGACCGCTCTGTATATTGTGCGCTTTGGCCTCAAGCCGAAATATATTGCCGCGCTGGTTTGGCTGGGTATTTATGGTGCCTTTATGGCATCCGTGCATACTTCCATCAACCTCGGCAGCGACATAGGCCAGGGCTTCTCATTGAAGATCATGGGCGCCCATACCTACACCTGGGCACTGCTGGTCTTTATCGTGGTCCTTGTGGTTGTTGCTCTGCTGATGCTGACCCTGGGCAATAAATTTCCCGGCAACGCCTATGGCAAACAGCCGCTGGACACCCTGCCAAAATTGGCCTGCGGCGTATTCCTGGTAGTGATTGCCGGCAACATAGTACAGGCCTTTACCCAAACCGGCCCGATTCCCTTCGTCGGCCAGGATAGTCCAGGCCGCGTATCCTTCAATCCCAAGTTCATGAGCTGGGAACTGGACCATTGGCCAACCTATGCCCCGGATGCCCGCGGCGCCTATGCCATCAGCAACCCTGATATGGAAAGTTGGAACAAGACGGCTGCACTGTTTACCTCGGCTCCAGAAGCCAGACTACTGAGTCAAACGACATTGCCGGAAGCGATTTCCGGCCGGGTAACCGCCATCGACTACCAGCCTGAAAGCCAGCTCTACGCCCTGACCACTTCAGACAACTGGGTCTACATACTCGACCGTCAGTTCAAACTGCTCACTCAGGCGCAAATCGACGGCATGTATATGCTGCACATTGAAACCTTGAGCGGCGTCAGCTTTACCTCGGCCAACAGCCTGTTGGTGATGGGGTTCAACAAGGCCTGGGCCGAACTGGTAGTGGATCCTGAGCAAAATTGGGAAATGAACTATCGCCGCTTCAGTCAGAGCAGCGACGGTATAGGCGAAACGGCCCGTGGTCAGTTCAGCACTGTCAGAGCCAAGACCAGTTATAGCCTGGCACTGGGTTACAGCAAAGCGCTGGATCAATACGTCACTGTCACCACCCGCAACGAACTCAGCGATGCCTTGGTGGTATCCCGTTTCGACAAGGGTGACATGACACTGTCTGCCGAAGCCAATCTCAAGGGGCTTGAAGGCAAGGCGCTGCCACAACTGACGGGTATCAGCGTCGATGGCGAGCAAGCCTGGCTGCTCAACAATGATGCAAGTGAAGCCATGCAACTCAACCTGCTCACAGGTGAAGTTCACTCAGGTGTGAAACTGCCTGGCACAAACAACCCACAGGGCTTGCTGGTTCGCGATGGTCAACTGCTGACTGTCAGCCTGGTGAATGGCCGTAACCAACTGCAAACCTTTGTAATGTAATGCACCTTAGCTCCGGGGGGTATCCCCCGGGGTAACGCCGGGAAACCGGCACTATAAAGGCCCTTGGGCCAACAATCATAACGGACCCAGGGTCCAAATTATGGTGAGTGATGACTATGAAAATCAACAGACGCACATTTCTACAGGGGGCCAGCGCCACAGCCGTGCTTTCCTCCCTGTCAGGGTTGACTCCCGGTGTTGCCAATGCCAAAGAGGCGGGAGCCAATTCAGGGCTGCTGGCCAAGCGTAACGGCAAAGTCGTGTACCACAGCTGCCTGCGTAACTGCGCCGCCCGCTGTCTGCTCAAGTTCCGGGTTCAGGACGGCAGAATGACTTATGTCACCGGCGCCGAGGAACAGGCCAAGACTGGCAAGGCACCCTGCCTCAAGGGGCAAAGTTATGTTCAGTACACCTATGCCGCCGACCGTATCCTGCATCCCATGGAACGGGTGGGTAAGAAGGGTGAAGGCAAATGGCGCCGGATCACCTGGGATCAAGCCTACAGCAAGATCGCCAGCCGCTTTAAGCAGATCATCAATGAGCACGGTTCGGAAGCAATTCTGCCTTACAGCTATTCGGGTAACTATGGTGCCATCGGTATGTCGGCCTCCGGCGAGCGTTTCTGGAACCGTATCGGTTCCTCCATTCTGGAACGTAAGGTATGTACCTACGCCGCCTACGACGGCCTCAAGTCACTCTACGGCACCTTCCTCGGCCCGGATCCTGAAGATGTGCTGCTCAGTGACGTCTATCTGACCTGGGGACACGATGAAGTCGTTTCCAACACCATAGCCATCAAGCTCATCAACCAGGCCAGGGATCGCGGCACCAAGCTGCTGGCGGTCAACCCACAGCGCACACCTTTGTGCTCTCAGGCCGACATCTACCTGCAACCTCGCCCCAGCACAGACGTACAGTTGTGTGCCGGTATCATGAAGTATCTTGTAGAAAAAGATCTTGTTAATCATAAATTTATTGCCGAACAGACCATAGGCTACGACGAGTTGCTCAAGCGCCTCGATGAAATCAGCTACGACGAAATCGAAGCCATTACCGGGGTCCCCAGAGCCAAGATGTTTGAGTTTGCCCAGGTACTGGGTGAAAACGAAAAAACCATGCTGCGTATGGGTTATGGCTTCCAGCGCAACTTCAACGGTGCCCGTATGTCTCGCGCCGTCGCCATGCTGCTGGCGGTCACAGGCAATTTCGGTAAGCGCGGTAATGGCCTTATCTATGACAACGTTCATGCCGGTGGTGGCTTGAATCAGTACCAGGCCAGCGGCAAATACATGCGCCCGAATCCGGATGCCCAGCGGATCAATATGACAGAGCTGGCCAAGGCGCTGCATCCAACCAATCCCACCAGCCACGACAAGCCCAGCAAGCCTATCCACGGGATGATCATCTACAACGGTAACCCTGTGGTTGTGGCACCCGATACCAATGCGGTGCTCGAGGGGATGAAGCGCGAAGACCTGTTTGTTGTCGGCCACGACATGGTAATGACAGACTCTCTGCAGTACTGCGACATCATAGTCCCGGCTGCTAGCCAGTTTGAAACCGATGATATTGTCGGCGACTACCACGGCTACTATGTACAGGTGTGCCAGAAGGTGATTGAACCTCTGGGTGAAGCCAAGTGTAACTGGACCTTCTTCCGCGAGCTGGGACAGGCAATGGGCTTTGAAGACCCCGCCTTCCAGGCAAGCAATGACGATGTGATCCGCGAACTGCTGGATACCGACTCCGAGTACTATAAAGGAGTAACCTATGACCGGCTGATGAAGGAGAAATACATCAAGCTGGACATTCCTCAGCCCGTATTGGCCGACGGTAAATATGAAACCCCAAGCGGCAAGATTGAATTCAGTTCTCAGTTGATGGCCGATGCCGGTTTCCATCCGGTACTGGATTGGGGCCTGCCAGAGGATGAGATGGAACCCAGAGAGCGAGAGTTGCCATTCCGCTTGCTATCTTCCGGGGTACCACAGCGGGTTAATAGCTCCTTCTACAACGTGAAGTATATCCGCGCCATTCCAGCCTACTACGTCAAGATCAATCCCAAAGATGCCCAACAATACGGCATTGCCAACAACGACACAGTCAAACTCAGCAACCACAGAGGTGAAGCCAAATTTGTGGCCATGGTCACTACAGGTGTGCCAGAGGGCTCGCTGATGACTCCCAAGTGTAACTGGCTCAGGCTCAATCCCAACGGCACCGAAGGCTGCACCAACTCGTTGACCACAGATAAATTGACCGATATGGGCGGCTGCTCGGCCTATCACTCAACCCGCGTGGCACTGGCCAAAGCCTGAAGGAGATCCTCATGGAAAACAAACATCAACTCGGATTCGTCTTCAGACAGGAAAACTGTGTCGGCTGCCAAGCCTGCACCATAGCCTGCCAGATCCACAATGAGCTGCCGGAAGACGTGCGCTTTCGCAAGGTAGACCGCTACGAAGTCAAACGTGACGACGGCATGGTGGACGTGTGGCTCAGTCATTCCTGCATGCATTGCGGCAACCCGGCCTGTCTCATGGTGTGCCCGGCTCAGGCCTATACAGTGCGTGACGATGGTTTGGTAGTACTCAACCGCGAGAAATGTACCGGTTGCGGCCTGTGTGTCAGTGCCTGCCCTTATGATGCGGTAGTCATGCTGAAAACCGATGGCAAAGCCGCCAAGTGCAACATGTGTATTGAGCTTATCGATCAGGGTCTCAAGCCCGCCTGTGTCGACGGTTGTCCGGTCAAGTGTCTGGATACCGACAGAGTACAGCAGGTGTTGGCCCAGAAACCTTCAGCCAGTAAACAAGGCGTAGGTTACGGCGACTGCATCACCAAGCCCAATATGGTCATCATCAAGGAGCGGCCATGACACATCTCGACCTCGGTCCGGTCGCCAGCGGCTATCAGGCCTTGAAGGGAATGCTGTTTTCCCCCTCAAGCCCTGAATCGCTCAAGCGGCTTATCGATTGGCTGGAACAGGAGCAGCGCTATCCAGAGTTGCTCCAACAAGCCAAACAATGGCAATCAGAGCCTCTGGAACTTGAGTGTGACTTCAACCGTATGTGTATCGGTCCCACCAAGTTGCTGGTGCCTCCCTATGAGTCTGTCTACCGCGATGTCGGCCGGCAGATCCATACGGTTCGCACTCTGGAGGTCGCCGACTTCTACCAGCAGCTGGGACTGGTGACAGATACAGGTTTCAACGAACCGGCGGACTATATAGGCAATGAGCTGGAGTTTCTGTTTTGTGCCGAGGCCCTGCGCCATCAGCAGCAAAACGAAGACCCGGCCGCGGCCGATGAGCTGGAGCAGTTGGCGCAAGTCTTCCTCGAGCAACACCTGGGCACCTGGTATCAGGCGTTTGCCCAGGGGATCAGCCAACATGCACGGCTGGATTTCTGGCGCTGCTATGCCCAGGCGCTGGAAGACTTCCTCACTTCCAGACTGAAGAATTCCGGGGTCGAGACTCCGACTGCAAAGCATCATTAAGATGTTTAAGGATTTGACATGAAAAGTTTAAATGCCTTTATCTCAGGTGCTGTGGCCTTAGTATTCAGCTTACCGCTGCTGGCCGCCGACACTCTGACACCCGAGCCACAACAGTGGCAACCGATACAGGAAGTGGCGATTCAGGGCGATATCCCTGAACTCAGGGGCATGCCGCAACAGGCACAGTTCCCGGACGCGTTGCCCCCCGTCAATCAAGGGTATCTCGATACTCTGGCGCCGGCCTCCTGGTGGGCCGACCTCCTGAGCTACAGCTTCTTTGGCATGATAGTACTGCTGGCATTGTTCGTGGCCATCAATGGTAAAGCCAAGCTGAGCCAGGGCTTTTCCGGCAAAAAGGTCGACCGCTGGAGTGGCATGGATGTGCTGGTGCACTGGGTGGGCGCCATCGCCTGCCTGCTGCTGATCATCACAGGCCTTATCATGGTTGCCGGCCGCTTCTGGCTGGAACCCAACATGGGCGCCTCCCACTGGACCGGCTTTATCGGTACTTCGGTAGCCATGCACGACCTGATGGCCTTCCCCTTCATCCTGGGATGGGCGGTCATGGTGGTCAAATGGGCCGGTAAGCAGCTGCCGGAAGCCTGTGATATCGGCTGGCTCAAAGTGGTTGGCGGCTATCTGAACTTCGGCCCCTTCAAGGGCAAGCATCCTGATGCCGGTTTTGCCAATGCCGGTGAAAAACTCTGGTTCTGGTGCTTCGCCTTGTTCGGTGCCCTGATGGTCGGCTCGGGTCTGGTGCTTATGTTCCCAAGCCTGGTGGCCACCAAAGACGGTGCCAATCTGGCATTGATCCTCCACCTAGTCAGTGCCTTCGTACTCGGCGCCTTTACAATAGTGCATATCTATATGGCCACAGTGATCTCTGAAGGCGGTATGGAATGTATGCTCAGCGGCAAGTGCGACGAAAACTGGGCGAAACAGCACCACAACCTCTGGTACGACAGCCTCTCCAAAGGCAAATAACCCCTGCGCCCTCCTCCTGCTCCCGGGGGAGGGTTTTCCAAACCTATGGCAACCACGGCCCTGATGGGTCGGGGATCCCTATACCCAAATGAGGGACAAACAGATGCGAACATCTTCCCTGTATTTACTCAGTTGTGCCCTGCCGCTGACAGCAATGGCGGCCGATAATAACAGCAACGGTGACTGGCAGCAGATTGACCAGCGCCTGCAACGCCTGGAGCAGCAACAAGTCAGCTCCAGCGCCGAAAACACCAGCTTCAGTCTCTATGGCTCACTGCGCCCGACCCTGGTTTACAGCGACAGTGACATCACAGATGAGTGGGATGTGGGCGATGCCCTGTCCCGCATCGGCGTCAAGGGGCGCACCGAATTTGCCCCCGGCTGGGCCTTGCTGGCTCAGGGTGAATGGAAAATCAACCTCAATGGTGATGGCAGCTTCGGCGATGCCAGGCTGGCATTTGCCGGGGTAGATTCACCCTATGGTCAACTCAGCTTCGGCCGCCAGCGGCCGGTACAATACACCCTGGTGGCCGAATACACAGACATATTCAACAACGCCAACAGCCCATTTGCCTACAACCAGGAAAGCCCCTTCTTCGCCGACAATCTGGCGCTGTACCAGTTTAAGTTACAGCACTTTACCCTGATGGCCTCGGCACGTTTCGATGGTGAAGGCGATAACAGCGGCGCCGATGCCATCAATGCGGGTCTGGGCTTTGACTGGCAGGGTTTGCATCTGGGGGTGAGCTATCTGGAACAGGACAATTTCGAGGGTGAGCTAAAAACCGGCAAGGATAAGACCAGCGCCGCCGCACTGGCCTACAGCTTCGACAACGGCATCTATCTGGCGCTCGCCTACCAGTATAAAGACTATCAATTGACAGGCTCCGAAGACAGGGACGGCAGCACCCTGGACGCCGCACTGGCCATCCCGCTGTGGCAGGACTACAAACTCAAGCTGGGCTACTTCCGCTTCGATGATGGCCTGGAGCCCGATATCAGCCTGGATTATCAGGGCTTCAACACCACGCTGGAATGGAACCCCGCCGGCAATGTACGCCTGCACCTGGAGTACCTGCAGCAAGACAACGAACAAGGTGCCACCGACAAGAGCATTGCCATAGGCATTCGCTACGACTTCGATCTGAACTGGCGCTTCTGAACCTTCTCCATTGGGCCAGGGACGGCCAACCTTGAGTTACTGCTCATCCCCAAACCAGCGCTTCAGCGTCTGATCGGCTTCCTGCTTCACCTCGGCATTCACGTAGAGGCTCACCATGGTCAGTGCCGCTGCCAGCGCACCGAGATCATCACTGAAACCCACCAAGGGCGTCAGATCCGGAATGGCATCCAAGGGAGTAATGAAATACGCCAGGGCGCCAAAGATCACCGTCTTGGCCCATTTGGGGGTATCGGGTCTTTGGGCGGCATAGTATAGCCAGAGCGCCTTTTGCACTACCTCCCTGCCGGCCTGCCTGGCATAACCCTTGAGTTTGGCCCAGAAACCACTGTCGCTGTACTGCTCTTGTTCCATCTCACTCTCCACTGCCGATATAGAGGACAGTATTCAACCCAAGCCCCGACAACGTCAAGCACCATACAAATGGTTGATACTGGAATAATCCGCCGACTCATTTACCTTTATGCAACAGTCTTAATAAAGTGAATATTTAATCAAATAATCGAAATATAATCTCAAATATATCGACATATCATACATATCCATTTATTTTACATGTTCCTTATTTTATGTATAACCAAAACAATATATAAATATAAAGTGTAAGTTTTTGGTACAACTCATTAAAAACAATAAAAATTTAAAATAAGCAGATACACTTTTTCACAAGTGATTGGAACTATGACTTAGCTCATACTTTTATTTTTTGGCCGGATATAAACTCGCAATTAAGTTATCACCAGTGCTTTTCTCTAAACGTAATGGAGTTGTATATGAAGAGAAAGTCCAAAATCATGGCGCATATAAGGCGCACCCGACATATCATGATGCCAACCCATCGTGACTATTTTGACTACTCCTACTTTTTCCCCGCCTCAATCATCGCTGACTGAGGAGATAGGCTGCTCCGCGCATCCATCTCCTTAGCATCCCCAATACATACAATTAGTTGCTTTTACTCGGCCGGTAATATCCTGCACGCGTAACGGTAAGGCTTTCTTATACCTTATTCTCTGACGAAGCATTCGTCATGGTATCTCTACGCCTTACATAAATATCGCTGCTTGAATATATCAGCCCAGGGCTGACTTTATCTAAATTTTAATATTGGAATTTATTTTCCGATACGAGCCCTGCTGACTTTTTTAAATAAGGTTATTTTATGAAATCACTAAAAATTGCAGCAAGTTTATCTGTTCGTTCTTGTTTTGATACTGAAAGAGAAGTGGTCAACGTATTAACTACCGACTTTTGCGATATTGGTGCCGTGGTTGTTTCAGTCACAGACGTTAATAACGGTATAGTCGACAAAATCAATAACACAGGCCTGAAACTGCCGATCTTCGTTGCCGTATGTTGTGAAGAAGCCTTTCCCGATGATATCTGCTCTTCCATTACCGGCGTATTTGAGCTGTGCGCCAGCAGCAGTACTGAGTTTTACGGCAAACAGGTAGAAACCGCGCTCAATAAGTATGAGCAGGCACTGCTGCCACCTTTCTTCGGTACACTGAAGAAATATGTGGAAATGGGTAACTCCACCTTTGCCTGCCCAGGACACCAAGGCGGCCAGTTCTTCCGTAAGCACCCTGTTGGCCGTCAGTTTTTTGATTTCTTTGGCGAAACAGTATTCCGCTCCGACATGTGTAACGCCGACGTCAGACTGGGCGACCTGTTGATCCACGAAGGCGCCCCTTGTGATGCCCAGAAGCATGCAGCCAAAGTATTCAATGCCGACAAGACTTACTTTGTCCTCAACGGCACTTCAGCCTCCAACAAGGTGGTGTGTAATGCGCTGCTGACCAAGGGCGATCTGGTACTGTTTGACCGCAATAACCATAAGTCAAACCACCACGGAGCGCTGATCCAGGCCGGTGCTACCCCGGTTTATCTGGAAACTGCCCGTAACCCCTTCGGCTTTATCGGCGGTATCGATGCCCATTGTTTCAGCGAAAACTATCTGCGCGAAGAAGTCCGAAAGGTTGACCCCAGCCGTGCCGATGCCAAGCGCCCCTTCCGTCTGGCGGTAATCCAGCTGGGTACCTACGACGGCACCATATATAACGCCCGTCAGGTCGTGGACAAGATAGGTCACCTGTGTGACTACATACTGTTTGACTCCGCCTGGGTGGGCTATGAGCAGTTTATCCCCATGATGAACGACTGCTCACCGCTGTTGCTGGAGCTGACCGCAGAAGATCCGGGGATCCTGGTGACCCAGTCGGTACACAAACAGCAGGCCGGTTTCTCACAAACCTCGCAAATCCACAAGAAAGACAGCCATATCAAGGGCCAGGACAGATACTGCAACCATAAACGTTTCAACAACGCCTTTATGTTGCACGCCTCCACCAGCCCCTTCTACCCGCTGTTTGCCGCACTGGATGTCAACGCCAAGATGCACGAAGGCGCCAGTGGCCGCTTCCTATGGCGTGAGGCGGTGAAAGCCGGTATCGAAGCCCGTAAGCTGCTGCTGAAAAAGTGCAAATATATCAAGCCGTTCATTCCGCCAATGATAGAAGGTACCCCATGGCAGGATCATGAAACCGAACAGATGGCCGATGACCTGCGCTTCTTCGAATTCGAACCCGGTCAGAAATGGCATGCCTTCGAGGGATATGAGAAAGGCCAATACTTCGTCGACCCTTGTAAGTTCCTGCTGACGACTCCGGGTATCGATGCCGAAACCGGCAAGTACACCAACTTCGGTATTCCGGCAACGATTCTGGCCAACTTCCTGCGTGAAAATAACATCATTCCGGAGAAGTGCGACCTCAACTCGATTCTGTTCCTGATCACCCCGGCCGAAAACATGGCCAAGATGCAGCATCTGGTATCTCAGATTGCCCGCTTCGAGAAGCTGGTCGATGAAGATGCGCCGCTGTCTGAAGTGCTGCCCAATGTCTACAACGCCAACAAGGAACGCTATCAGGGTTACACCATACGCCAGCTGTGTCAGGAGATGCATGATCTCTATGTCAGCCATGATGTAAAACAGCTGCAAAAAGAGATGTTCCGCCAGGCCCACTTCCCCAAAGCCGTGATGAACCCACAGGAAGCCAACATAGAGTTTATCCGCGGCAATGTGGAGCTGGTGCCCCTGTCACAGGTGGAAGGTCGCATCGCGGCCGAAGGCGCCCTGCCTTACCCACCGGGAGTGCTCTGTGTGGTTCCCGGCGAGATCTGGGGTGGCGCGGTTCAACGTTACTTCCTCGCCCTGGAAGAAGGGATCAATCTGCTGCCGGGTTTCTCACCTGAGCTGCAGGGTGTGTATCTGGAACAAACCCCTGAAGGCCGGCAACAGGCCATGGGCTATGTCCTGAAAGCTTAACCATAAGCGGCGGGGCATGGCGCCCCGCCACCTGGCAACATGACTTAGGTAAATAATTATGAGCAAAGCAAATAATAAAATTGGCGTGGTTCAGCTAACCATACTCACCATAGTGAACATGATGGGCTCAGGTATCATTATGCTGCCAACCCAGCTGGCTCAGGTGGGAACGATTTCAATTCTGTCCTGGTTGGTGACGGCGGCGGGTTCAACGGCATTGGCCTACGCCTTTGCCAAGTGCGGTATGTTCAGCAAAAAATCCGGTGGTATGGGCGGTTATGCCGAGTATGCCTTCGGTCGCAGTGGCAACTTTATGGCCAACTATACCTATGCGGTATCTCTGTTGATCGCCAACGTGGCCATCGCGATTTCCGCCGTGGGCTATGGTGCCGTGCTGTTCGGTGTCGAACTCAGCCCCATCGCTATCTGTCTGGCCACCATAGGTGTGCTCTGGCTGGCCACTGTGGCCAACTTCGGTGGTGCCCGCATCACAGGTCAGGTATCCAGTGTTACCGTGTGGGGGATTATCATTCCGGTTATCGGGGTGTCCCTCATAGGTTGGTTCTGGTTCGACTTTGACCTGTACAAAGCGGCCTGGAACCCCCACGACATGCCATTCTTCAAGGCTCTGGGTGGCTCAATCGCCATGACACTGTGGGCCTTCCTGGGATTGGAATCTGCCTGTGCCAACTCTGAAGCAGTAGAGAACCCAGAGAAAAACGTGCCTATCGCGGTAATGGGCGGCACCATAGGTGCAGCGGTTATCTACATCATCTCTACCAACGTGATCGCCGGTATTGTGCCCAACGGTGAGCTGGCGCTGTCCAACGCACCTTTCGGTCTGGCCTTTGCGCAAATGTTCAACCCCACTATCGGTTCTATCGTCATGGCCTGCGCCATCATCTCTTGTACCGGTTCCCTGCTGGGTTGGCAGTTCACCATCGCCCAGGTGTTCAAGTCATCTGCCGATGAAGGTTTCTTCCCTAAAGCCTTCTCCAAGGTGACCAAGAAAGACGCCCCGGTTGTCGGCATGCTGATCATCGTTTCGGTACAAACGGTACTGTCACTGATGACCATCAGCCCATCGCTGAGCAAACAGTTTGAGGCGCTGGTTAACCTGGCCGTGGTCACCAACATCATCCCTTACATCCTTTCCATGGCTGCTCTGGGTGTGATGCAAAAGCAATTGAATATCCCTGTAAAACAGGCCCGAATTGCCAACTTTATGGCGGTAATTGGTGCCCTGTACAGCTTCTATGCCCTCTATAGCTCAGGGGAAACCGCCGTAATGCTGGGTTCTATCGCAACCTTCTTCGGTTGGACCCTGTTCGGCATTATTTCCAACAAAAACGACAAGCAAAAATTGAAACACGCTTAAGGCTTACGGGTGTGCACTCCCCTGCGTGCGCGCCCACCTAAAAGTTAAATCAATAACAATATTGGATGAGGTGGACTATGAACAAGACAATACTGGCGCTGGCAATCCCTGCGCTGCTGCTCTGCGGCTCAGCCCAGGCAATCGATCTGTACAACGATGATACCAATAGCTTTGGCATCAGCGGCTGGTTGGGTTTCGCCGCCTACAATGATGGCCACGAGACCTCGGTAATTGACGACACATCAAGGATACGTTTGAGCTTCGAGCGTAAAGAGCGCAACGGCTGGACCGCCTATGCCGTCACCGAATGGGGCATCAATATGGTCACCAGTGATGACAATCTGGTGCTACAGGGTGGCAGACTCGCCGCAGAGAAAACCGATGACTTCCTTAACAACCGCCTGGGTTATGTCGGTCTGTCCCACGATACCTGGGGTAGCCTGACCTTCGGGAAGCAGTGGGGCGCCTATTATGATGTGGCCGGTACCACTGACTTACCCAATGTCGTGGCAGGTTATGCCGTCGGCGCTTACACCTTCGGCGATGGTGGCCTGACGGGCACAGGGCGCGCCGATGCCGCATTCCAATACCGCAATGACTTTGGCCCACTGCATCTGGCACTGCAATACGCCGCCAAGCAAGATGGTGAGGTCTCGGTACAGGACAGCAACGGCGAACCACTGGCCAACTCTGAACTGGACTTTGATTCCAGCTACGGTGCCAGCCTGACCTACAGCGTCACTGACAAGTTCAAACTGCTGGCCGGCTTCAACCGTGGTGATATCGATGGCCACCTGGAAGGTACCGAACTCAAGGTGACCAACCAGATAGTAGGCATAGGTGCCATGTATGGCGACTATTATCACTATGCACCCAACCGTGAAGCCAGCGGTTTGTATGTGGGTTTCAACGCCCACAAGAGTGACAACAACGAACTGGTTGGCGGTGAACTGTACGACGCCACCGGCGCCGAACTGATGGTGGCCTACCAATACGACAACGGCTTTGTGCCCATTGCCATGCTCAGCTACCTGGATCTGGATACAGATCAGCACAGCGCCATTCAAGGGGACTGGCGTCGCCAGTTTGCCATGGTGGGTCTGCACTATAGATACAGCAGAGACACTGTGATGTTCTTTGAGGCCAAACTTGACTTCAGCGACATGGATGACCCGGCCGAAGATGCCGCCCAGGACAATAACTTCGCAGTGGGGATCAACTACTTCTTTTAACTGAACTTCTATAGCGGCACACTCCCGCTCCATTGCTGGCAGTACCCTTTTTGCCAGGCACGCTCGGCCACCCTGACCCCACTTCCTTCCAGGGTGGTTTTTTTTACTTGAAACCGAAAAGATTGGCGGGAGATATGCCCCCCAAGGCTCCACTCAAAACAACCGGCATCATGGCGCACTTCTGGAAAGCTTACTCCTAAACCGTTAGGATACTTGCCATCCCGCGGCTTCAGTGGATGCAGCCGCGCCAACGCAAAAAAGTAGCCAAGGTCATGCCCGCCAAACCATTACTCGCTTACTACCAGGATTGCTATAGGGAAGATTGTGTCGACCTTAATCTGTGGCACCTTGGCAAACTAAACCAGGAAGACAGGCTATTTATTGAGGGCGAGGATTCGCTGCTTTCAGGCTTCCTGCCAAGACAGCCAATCGCCCATGAAGCCGGGGCGCAGCTCCTGCCCAGAATCGCCATGTACCAGCGCGAGCGCCAACTGCTTTACGTTTCCCATTTTGTGGTCGGCCAATTGAAGGAAGAGGGGCAGACCCGCACTGTACTCAGCCCTCTGGTTTTTAAAGAAGCCCAGTTGGAAGAGGATGACGGCAGCTTCTATGTTTCCCTCAAAGAGGGGGCACTGCAGATTAACGAACCCTTGCTGCGGCTGTTGCTGCCGGAAGACAGTATGGAAGCCGGCTTTGATGCCATCTTCGCTCCCGAGCGCCCCGACAGCTGGACCTCGCTGTTGAGCCAGAGCCACCAGAACATAGATACCCTGGGGCTGCTGGGATTCCCCAAACTGACAGGCTATGACAGCCTCGCCCGCCTGACCCGCAAGCGTAAGTTAACTCTGGTGCCGGCATCGGCACTGGTGTTTCTGAAACGCCCCAGCGCCAGTCGCGGCATTCTGCATGAGATCTCTGCCATGATGAATGCGGCCGAACTCTCGGCGCCGCTGCAGAATCTGATGGGAACACAACTGCCACCCAAGGCCGAAGCCAAGCGCCGCCTCAAAAGCCAGTACCTGCCCTGCCTCTTGTCCCGGGCACAGCAGCAAGTGCTGGAGATTGGCGCCGGCCACAGTCTTGGCTGCGTTGTCGGGCCGCCGGGAACCGGCAAGAGTTATACCATAGCCGCCGTCGCGACCGAACATATGGCCCGGGGCGAGTCTGTGCTGATCGTTGCCAACAACGAACATGCGCTCGATGTCATTAACGACAAGCTTGAGAGTCAGTTCGGGCTCAAGGACATCAGCCTGCGGGCGGGACAAAAGGCCTTCCTGAAACAGCTGAAGGATTATCTCAGCAATCTGCTGGACGGCTATCATTCACTTGAGCACACACCCCCGCAGCAGTTGGAAAGCCAGCTCAATTTATTGAACCGGCAACTGGACAACTCAGAACGCCGGCTGCTGCGATTTTTACGCCGCGCCATTCGCCGCGGTCAAAGGCTGCACAAACTGGAACGCTCACAGCGGCGCTGGTTGTTGCAGCTCTATCTTGCTCTGTTTGGCCACAGCATGGAAAACCTGAACCAACATTGGGACACCCTGGATGAGTTGAACGATAGCCTGACAACCAAAGAGGCGCTGGCAGCCAAGTTGTTGCAAAATGTCAAAGCCAGCCGGGTCGCCGGCTTGCTGAACAACCACAGGCAACAGCTGCAAACTTTCAATCAAGCGATTCGTTCCCGCACCTCACAGCGGCAGTTTGCACTGTTCGATACCTTGGATTACCAGGTGTTGCAGCAGGCGTTTCCCATCTGGCTGGTGAGCCTCAACACCCTTCACAAGGTATTGCCGCTGCAGCGGGAGCTATTCGATCTGGTTATCTTCGATGAAGCCAGCCAGAGCAATATCACCAGCGCCTTACCGGCGCTGTTTCGGGCCAAACGGGCCCTGGTGGTCGGCGATGGCAAGCAACTCAGGCATATCTCTTTCCTGTCCCGCAGCAAAGAGCAGGCGTTGCAACAACTGCATGGCGTGTCCACAGCGCAATCCGGCATCTGCAGCTATCGCGATAAATCGATTTTGGATCTGGTGGCCGAGCAGATAGCCTCCCAGCAGCAGATCGCCTTTCTCGATGAGCACTTTCGCAGCGCTCCCGAGCTTATCAGCTTCAGCAACTCACAGTTTTATCAGCAGCGGCTGCGGATAATGCAGCACAGACCCTGTACCAGCAGCGGCCATCTGCATCTGCACTCAGTGATGGGCGAGCGCAGTGAACAGGGAGTCAACCAGGCTGAAGTCAGTGCACTGTGCAACCTGATAAGGCAGCAGATAGACAGTTGCGAACAAGCGGGAATGCCCAAGTCGCTGGGAGTGTTATCGCCTTTTAGGGCTCAGGCCGATGCGCTGGCCGATGCTTTGTTCAAACAGTTTTCCGCCACCGAGCTGGAAAAATATCGCCTGCGGGCCGACACCCCCTTTGGTTTTCAGGGAGAGGAACGCGACATTATGTATCTCTCCTTCGCCGTTGACCCACAGAGCAAGAGAGCCGCGGTATATCTCAACCGCGAAGATGTGTTCAATGTAGCCATTACCCGCGCCAGGGAACAACAGCACCTGTTTGTTTCGGTAGCGGCTCAAGAGCTGCCGAGCAACTCACTGCTGCGCCTCTATCTGGAATCCAGCCGTCAATTCAATGCTCGGCACAGGCAAAATGACCAGTTGGATCAGTTTCAGCGCCAGCTTTGTGACGCCTTGGCCGGGCACAATATCGAAACCTGGCCGGGCTATGAGATAGCCGGCACAGAGGTGGATATCCTCTGCCGCTGGCAGGGGGAGTATCTGGCGCTGGATCTCATCGGCTTTCCCGGCCCCTGGATGGACTTCTTTGAACTGGACACATACAAGATACTGCAGCGGGCCAAGGTGCCCATGTTGCCCATCAGCTATGGACTCTGGTTGAAGAATCCCGGTGCCTGTATCGAGCGCATTCGCAGTAAGCTGACTCGGGAACCCCAGAGTTAACAATCATCAGAAGCGGTTTTGGCGGCCGCAAGCGAACCCAAACGGGGATGACGCAGCAGCAGTAACCATAAGGTCATCCCCAAACAAAGCACGCCGGCCCAAAACATAGCGACCCCAAAGCCGGCGGCAACCGCCTGATGATTTATCGCTGATATCCCACTCGGATCAAACTGTCCCCCACTTTCAGTCTCTTTGGCCGTGTAGATGACCCGGCTCATCAGAGTGCCCAAGAGGGCGATCCCCAAGGTCATACCCGTCTGCCTCACGGCATTCATGGTGGCCGAAGCCATGCCCGAGCGCTGAGCCCCGACACTGGCCATCACCAGCTCACTGGTTGCCGGTACCGCCAGCCCCATTCCCAAACCAAGCAGGGCAAGATAGCCCGCCGTCAGAAAATAAGCCGTTTCCGCTTGCAGGTTTGACAGCAACATGAGCGCCAAAGCCATCAATCCATACCCCAGACTCATCAGTCGCCTGACTCCAAAGTTCGCCGCCAGGCGGCCAAACCCCATGGCCGCCACAGCCATGGCGATAAACTCGGGCGCCATCCGCCAACCGGCCTCGGCGGCATCCCAACGCTGCGCTTCCTGAAAAAACAGCGACATAAAAAACACGCTGCTGTAGGCAGAAAAGCCCAACACAAAGGAAGCCGAGTTATAGCAACCAAAGTCCCGCTGCCGAAACAACTTCAGCGGCAGCAGTGGCCGCGGCGCCTTAAGTTCAACCCGGATAAAGACCGCAAACAAAATGGCGGCCAACAGCAGCGGCACCAAGGTGTGATAACTCAACCAATCATGCTCACCCAAGCCGATAAGGCCATAGGTCAGTCCCCCAAGGAAAAGTATGCTGAGCAACTGCCCGGCAAAATCCAGTGCCGCCTGTTCCGGGTCGGCACTCTCGTCCAGCCCCCAAGCCCCCAGCAGTAATGCGATTATGCCTATGGGGACATTGATCCAGAAAATGCTCTGCCAACCCACATGCTGCACCAGCAAACCGCCGACTATCGGCCCCAGTATCAGTGACAGGGCACTGACCGATGACCAGATGCCTATCGCGCGGGTGCGGGCGCCAACGTCAGAAAAGGCGTGGGTCAACAGGGACAGGGCTCCCGGGATAACGGCGGCACCGGCAATCCCTTGAATCACCCTTCCCAGAAGTAACAGCCACAGAGAGTCTGCCATGGCGCAGGCGATTGAACCCAGAGTGAACAGCACGACCCCGCAGAGCCACAACAACTTGCGGCCAAAACGGTCCCCCAGCGGCCCGGAAGAAAGAATTAAAGCCGATAAACACAGGGCATAGGCGTTCACCACCCATTGGGAATCCGCCATGCTGATTGCCAACTCCTGTTTCATTGTCGGCAAGGCAACATTGACTATGCTGATATCCAGAGTCGCCATAAAAGTGCCCAGACAGATGGCCGCAAGCAGAGCGACCTGACGCAGAGAAGACATGCTGTTCCTCCTTGAAGCTTAGTTGTTATTGAGAATAATTCTCAATATAGATTTCGACCGACCGTCGGTCAATGGCATTTACAATCACTGGATGGCCGGCATCTGGCCTTGGATCAGCACTTTAGGTAGGATGAATGCCGATTCTGACCTAAGGAAGGTGCGAACAAATCCCATGTGTGCTCTGCGTCGGCTTACTGGCTTGGATGCAAGGCGTGGTTCGCAGCAAATGGCCCTAGTCCTTTGCAAGAAGAACAACACCGCAGGCAGGCCTGTAAGCCACGCCCTTCGGGGCTTTCACAGCAACCGGCTCTCTGCGTTATCCGACTTCGACAGGCCCCGGCATGCCTTCAGTCAGATGCCTTGAACGCCAATTGCTGTGAAAGCCACTCTCTACAAAAGAGAAGGCCACGAGGACTTATTCGCACCTTCCTTATGCACAGGGGCTTGATTCACTCGGCGAGTATGAAAGAATTTGGCGGCCAATCGGCCAAGAAAAACATTATCCTGGCCAACGCAGTTTCCTGGCAGATCAAACTTCTTATATTGAGTGGTATGGCTAATGACAAATAACAGCACCCCGGGAGCTCCACGCACTAAACCGGCCGAGGTTCGTCTCGATGAACTCATGGATGCGGCCCAGAAGTTATTTATTGAGAAGGGGTTTGAAGCCACTACAGTCAACGACATAGTGCGCGAGGCCAAGGTCGCCAAGGGGACTTTTTACCACTACTTCAATGCCAAGCCGGAGATACTCTCGGCTCTGCGGCAACGCTTTAGCCGGCATTTTGTCGAGCAGGTGCAACTGGCAATGGATGCCTGCGATAGCGATGACTGGCCGACACGACTGGATGTTTGGTGCCGGGCCAGTGTCAACGCCTATCTGGCCGGTATAGAGCTGCACGACCTGCTCTTCCATGACAACTATTATCACGGTCACGGCAACAGTGAGCGGGATCGGGTGTTGGCGCAGATTATTGAGCTTTTGCTAAGCGGCAAGCGCCATGGCGCCTGGCAGTTGGAAAGGCCTGAGCTGAGCGCCATCATCCTCTATCACGGCATGCATGGCGCGGTAGACAACGCCATGCATAACGGCATCAAGGACCGCCAAGCGACGGCGCAACAACTCGGCGAAGATCTGTCACTGGAATTCCGGCGTCTGCTGGGCTGTTAGCCTACGCAGCCCTTGTGTAGAACAAAGGCTTGCTAGCGCCCTCTATCGTCTTGGGTTTTTACTTTGATTTCTTACTCTGGCCCTGGCTTTTACCCTGACTTTTACCCTGAGCATGGCTCTGAGCATGGCCAAAGACAGGCCTGGCTCCGGGTCTGGCTTTGCCACTGCCGGGCTTGGAGCCTTTAGCTGTTGTCGGTTTGCCTGTTGTGTGGTCGCCGCCCTTGCCTTTTCCGGCCTTGTTACCGCCTTTGGCCCCTTCAGTGGACTTACCCTTGGCGGCTTTGCCGCTGCGCTCTGCAAACTGATTGTCGCTGAAACGGGTGAGTCCCTGGCGGCCCTTGTCTGCCCCCTTGCGGTTATGCTTACCGGCCCAGGCTTCGGCGCGGCCTTCCGGGGGCACCAGATGCTGTGGCCCGGTGCCGATAAGATGCTGTTTCCCCATGGCGATAAGCGCCTCGCGGATCAGCGGCCAACCTGCGCTGTCGTGATAGCGCAGCAAGGCCTTGTGCAGTCGCCGCTGGCGCCCCTTCTTGGCCACCGGCACCTGTTCGCTGCTGTGTTTGACGTTTTTCAACGAGTTCAGCTCTGTGTGGTAGATGGTTGTGGCATTGGCCATAGGCGATGGGTAGAAGTTCTGCACCTGATCCAGCTTGAACTTACGCTCTTTGAGCCACAGCGCCAGGTTGAGCATGTCCTCGTCCGTGGTGCCCGGGTGAGCCGAAATAAAATAGGGGATCAGATACTGCTGCTTACCCGCTTCGGCCGAGTATTGGTCGAACAGCTCCTTGAACTTGTCGTAGGTGCCCATACCTGGCTTCATCATCTTGGACAAAGGCCCCTCTTCGGTATGTTCCGGCGCTATCTTGAGATAGCCGCCCACATGGTGCTTGGCCAGCTCTTTAACGTAACGCGGATCTTCAATCGCCAGGTCATACCGCACGCCGGAGGCGATCAGTACCTTCTTGATCCCGGGAACATCCCGGGCGGCGCGGTAAAGATCTATGGTGTGCTGATGATCTGTGTCCAAATGGCCACAGATGCCGGGAAAGACACAGGATAAGCGCCGACAGGTCTTTTCGGCCTTTTCGCTCTTGCAGCCGAGACGATACATGTTGGCCGTTGGGCCGCCTAGATCGGAAATCACCCCGGTAAAGCCAGGCACTTTCTGCTGTATATCTTTAATTTCTTTGATAATGGATTCTTTAGAGCGGCTCTGGATAATCCGCCCTTCATGCTCGGTTATCGAACAAAATGAGCAGCCACCGAAACAGCCTCGCATGATATTGATCGAGGTCTTGATCATGTCGTAGGCCGGGATCTTGGCCTTGCCGTAAACCGGGTGTGGCACCCTGGCGTAAGGCAAGTCGAATACCGCATCCATCTCATCTGTGTTGAGCGGCCAAGCCGGTGGGTTGACCCAAACACCACGGTCGCCGTGGGGCTGGAACAGGGCTCTGGCACAACCTGGGTTTTGCTCCTGATGCAAAATCCTCGATGCATGGGCGTACAGGTATCTGTCTTCACTCACCCGCTCGAAGGCCGGCAGCAACACATAGGTCTGCTCCCAGGGCCTTGGCTTGGGTGGCTGCACGCTGATGGGCTTGGGAGCGTCGTTGTCGAAGATCTTCTTGTCTGATGGCCCGGACAGATTCTGGCAGCCGACATCATCGGCGCCATAGGGATTGGGGATAGGGTCAATTTTGTGCAACTGATCTATCTTGCGCGAGTCCATGCCGCGCCATTCTGGCAGAGGCTCTTTACGGATAACCGCTGTGCCGCGGATATTCTGCATCTGCGCCATGGTTTCACCCTTGGCGAGACGATGCGCCACTTCCACCAGCGGCCGCTCGGCATTACCGTAGATCAGGATGTCGGCCTTGGCATCAAAAATCACACTGCGGCGCACTTTGTCGGACCAATAGTCATAGTGGGCAATCCGCCGCAGGCTGGCCTCGATACCGCCTATGACCACGGGCACCTCTTTAAAGGCTTCCTTACAGCGCTGGGTATAAACAGTCACGGCGCGATCCGGGCGCTTGCCGCCTTCATTGCCCGGGGTATAGGCATCGTCGTGGCGCAGTTTACGATCGGCCGTATAACGGTTGATCATCGAATCCATATTGCCTGCAGTGACCCCGAAAAACAGATTCGGTTTACCCAGGCTCATAAAGGCCTCTTTGCTGGACCAATCCGGCTGCGAGATGATCCCCACTCTGAATCCCTGCGCTTCCAGCAAACGGCCTATCACCGCCATGCCAAAACTGGGGTGATCCACATAGGCATCACCTGTCACCAGGATCACATCACAGCTGTCCCATCCCAGTTGTTCCATCTCCTTGCGGGACATGGGCAGAAAGGGAGCCGTGCCGTAACACTCGGCCCAATACTTGGGATACTGAAATAAGCTGGATTCGACTTGCATTTGAGACTGACCATCAGAGGATTCGACACACGGCAGCCACGCTGCCTCAGGGCCGCGGAGTATAACAGGCTAACCTGGTTAAGTGTGACTGATTTTTCACCAATTGCCGACTATTTGTGCCCCTTGTTTGTGCCTGCAAGCCAAGGCCCTACTAGGATTGTGGCTTATCTCGGGCTCAGAGCAATAAGCGCCCCACATACTGCCATAGGTTAAACAGCGCCAGCACGAGTATGCTTATCCAGGTGAACAAGGTGCCTAGGAAACGGCCCGGGTGGTAACCGCCCTTGCCTTGGGTCAGACCTATGGCATGCAGCAATCTGGCCACCAGCCAAATCGTCCCCAGTAGATGTAACCAAACGCCGACCATGCCGTTGGCCTCGGCCAGCACCAAAAGCAGCAAGGCTATCGGGGCATTTTCCAGCAGGTTGCCGTGTACCCGGTTGGCCAAATGCAGTGCATCGTTACCGCCATCGCCCAGGCCTATCTTGTAAGCACGGCGCAACCGCGCCACCCGGTAAGCCAAAGCCAAGACCAAAAGCCCCGTCAAGGCGGCATAAAAACCCGATATAAACAATGACATAATTTCTTTTATCTCCTTTTGAAATTCTCTGTTCAGCCTTGGCTGATGCGACGCTGTCCAAGCGCAGCCAATCAACCTTAACGCAACAAGCTTGCACTTAAGCTCACATAAAGGAAATAATTTTTAAAATGTCATTAACCGGATTCTGCCCCCTTACTGTAGAATCCGCGCGGGCAAAAAACCGTCCATCCAACCAAGGGCACAGTGGGAAACCGAGTGGATAATCAAGAATTCATTGAAAAGCGCCGTTTTATCATTAAGTTGGGTAAGGCTCTGCATAAGTTCGGCACCCCGGCTTATCGGCTCGAAACCCACTTGCAGACAGTGGCCAAGACGCTCGGCATCGAAGGCTATTTTCTGATATCCCCCACTTCGATGACCTTTGTGCTGCAGCACGACACAGATCAGGAATACAACCATGTTGCCAGGGTCAAACCCGGCGAGCTGGATCTGGGGTCGCTGGCCCGCACCGACGCCTTAGTGCAGGAGCTGAGCCTGGGGCAACGCAGCCTGAGTGAAGCGCTGGAACGGCTGGATGAGATAGCCAACAAGCCCAATCCTTATGGCCCCATGTTAACCCTGGGTGCCTTTGGCACCTCGGCCGCCGCCTTTGCTATGCTGATGGGCAGCAGTTGGAATGATGTGTTCTGGTCGGCCTTGATAGGCATGCTGGTCTATGGCTTGGTATTCAGCGCCGAACGCTCGCGGCGGATGGCCGAACTGCTGGAGCCTCTGGCCGCCATGCTGGCCGGTTTCGCCGCCTGTGGCCTGGCGCAACTGGATGCCGGGCTGAATATCCCCGTGGTGGTACTGTCGGGGATCATCGTCTTTATTCCCGGCCTGGCGCTGACCCTGGGCCTGGCCGAACTGGCGGCAAGGGATCTTATGTCAGGCACCATGAGGATCATGGATGCGGTAATGCTGCTATTCAAACTCTACTTCGGCGCCGTACTCGGCGTGGCAATAGGCAATGCCCTGTTCGGCGAATCCCTCTATATTGAGCCCATGCCGTTGCCTCGCTGGGCCATCTGGTCGGCGGTGCCCATCCTCTCCATGGCGCTGGTGTTCATCTTCAAGGCCAGGCTCAAAGATGCCCCCTGGGGCGTACTGGCGGGTATTGTGGCCTTCTTCTCCGCCATGTTCGGCGGCCTCTATCTGGGGGATTCTCTGGGGATCTTCTTCGGCGCCCTGGCCGTGGGTATCTACGCCAACCTGTTTGCCCGCTGGATGAAGGCACCGGCCTCCATCGCCCTGCTGCAGGGGATAGTCATCCTGGTGCCTGGCTCCAAGACCTATATCGGCCTCAATGTGCTGATCTCGGGTGAAACCATGTTGAACCAGTCGCATCTGGGGTCGCAAATCTTTCTGATATTCATGTCACTGATCGCCGGGCTTATCTTCTCCAACGTGGTGGTGCCGCCGAGAAACACCCTCTAAACGCAGCCACCGTGGGCATTATCGCCGGGGGAAGGTAATTTATTACAAGCTAAATCATTACTTTATTTCGACTGTCGCCTTGACTAACCGCCTATTCGGTTGTGTTATTGAAGTGTGAATATCAGCCCGATATTCACTACCGAGAGGAGGCAGTCTATGGCAACAAGCCGCAGTGTCTTGCTTCTGGCAACCCTGTTTGCCAGCCTCTCCGTTTTGGCCGACACAGGCACCAAAGGCGATAGCACAACCTCGTCTTCCCAAGGCCAAAATCCACTCCCTGAGCGGTTCAGGGTTGGCAAAATTGTGGTGGTCAGCAACCCAATTTTCGACGAGTCTGCCGACAACGCCATCTTCCTGCACAATTGGGCCAACGCCTTGCATATCAATACCCGGGAGTCGGTGATCCTCAATCGCCTCAGTATCCAGGAGGGGCAGGAAGTGACCCCAAGGCAATTGGAAGAAGCGCAGCGAATTCTTAGGCGTGAAGCCTATCTCAGAGACGCCAGGATCTCTGTGGTCAAGGCCGACCCGAGTGCCGATCAACAGCCTGATGGTGAAACCTTGCTGGTGGAAACCTGGGATCAATGGTCGCTGCTGCCCACCATCAGCCTGGGACGCAGCGGTGGCAACAACAGCTTCTCCGTAGGGCTGAAAGACGACAATATTCTTGGCCTGGGGATCCGCACCCGTTTGAAGTACCAATCCGACGAGGACAGAACCGGCTACAAAGTCGCGTTCGAAATGCCGCTGAACATCATCAAAAATGCCACTGTGGCGGCCAACTTCTATGACAACAGCGATGGTCAGGCCAAACAGCTGTATTTCGACAAGCCTTTCTATACTCTGGACGACACACGCGCCTACGGCGCCGAGTATCTGGATGAAGACAGAATCGACACCATTCGCCAAAACGGCCTCGACATCAACGAATTCAATGAAGAGCTCCGCTATCGCAACCTCTACTGGGGCTTTATGTTCGCCAAAGAAAACCAGAGCCGGCAAAGATTACGCCTTGGAGTCACCCAGGATAAGCACAGCTTTTACGCCCTGCCTCAATACCCGCAGCAGCCCTTGCCTCAGGATAGAGACTTTCTCTACCCCTGGGTAGAATGGGAATACTTGCAGGATGATTTTCGGGTACTGACCAATATTCACCTGGTCAACTATAACGAAGACTTCAACCTCGGCTGGCATCACAGCGTTAAATTGGGGCTGGAAACCAAAGACAGTGATAGCCTGGGTTATCACCTCAACTGGCGCAGCAGTCGCGGCTATTTTGAAGGCAAGGAGCTGCTGTTGCTGGCATTTGGCGGTGAAGCCACCCTGGCCACCCGGCAACGGGACTTTTATCAAGTGAATGTTGCCGCCGAGTATTTCTATAAGTTCACCCCCAAGTGGACCGCCTATTCCAAGGTGCGGCTGTCCAACTCCAACAACAACTATATCGACCGTCCCTTTGCGCTGGGGGATGAAACCGGCATTCGCGGTTATCCCAACGACTACCAGCACGGTGACAATCAATGGCTGCTGACCGGCGAAATCCGCTATTACCCCAATATCAACCTTTACCAACTGGCAGAATTGGGCTGGGCCGCCTTTATCGATGTCGGTCAGGCCTTTGGTGGTGCCATGGCCAATGACAACGAAGTCTCAGGCCCCATAGGCTCTATCGGCATAGGTGCCAGAATCTACTCTTCCCGCTCCAGTTATGGTCATGTCGCCCATATCGATTTCAGCGTGCCCTTTACCCGGGGCGAGGAAGTAGACGGCTGGGAATGGCGCTTTCAAGTGAAACAGAGTTTCTAGGCTGACTTTGCCATCCCAGCGGCAAACGCTGCACTAAACTTGAAGGGTCACAGCAACCTGGACCTGACATGAAAAAACTCCTTTCCTCTGTGCTGCTCGGCCTGTCGTGTCTGATATCGGCACAGGCAAACACGTTGAAAATCGCCTTTTTTGATTTTGCGCCATACAGCTTTCAGGAAGAAGGAGAACTCAAGGGCGTCATGGTAGAGATGACTCGCCTAGCCTGCCTGCGCTGGGAGGAAGGCTGCCAACTCAAGCTGTGGCCCAATCGCCGCGCCAGGCAACAGATGAACTCGGGAGAAACCGGTGCCATGGGGCTAGCCTGGGCAGATTATCGCACCTCACAATACTATTTCTCGGTCCCCCTGTTGCAGTCTGAATATGGTTTCTTCAGCCTCAAGGCACTGAGTTTGAAGCAGATGCAGCAGCTATCGGATCAGCGTGTGGCAGTGTTCTCACCATCCAATACCCACAATGCCCTGCAAAAATTGAATCAGGAACTGATCCGGCAACAAGTTCCCCCCATGCAGGTGGTTACCTTTCCACAAAGCGATGAGTTACCACTGAAAATGCTCGCCAGAAAGCGTTTTGATGCCTATTTTGTCAACCGGGATGTCGGTCGCTGGTACGCAGGGAAACAGGGGATTGAAGGCTTGGACTATCTACCCAGCCAACCCAAGACTTACTACTGTCTGGCATTCGATATCCGTCATAATGACCGACAAACCATAGCCCGCTTCAATCGGCTGTTGTTGGAGTTGCAGCAGGGAGAAGCCTGGCACCAGTTACTGCAGCGCTGGCAGGTTGAACCGGCCCAATGGCAGCCTGAGCAAGCCCAAGCCATGAACATTCCACTCGAGTAGAAAAGCAAAAGGCCGCCCGTGATAACACGGGCGGCCTCGTTTTATTTGGTGAGTTGGCCTATAAGCCGGGTCCTGTTCTCCCGAAGGAGCGGCAGTCATTCCTCTAGGCCTGCAATCGCTCACAGGCTCAAGCAATCTACCCGGTTCCAACGCGAGCCACGCATTAATTCCGAAGAATAGTGGAACCCTATTTGATCTTGCTCCGGGTGGAGTTTACCGTGCCGCGAACTGTTACCAGCCGCGCGGTGCGCTCTTACCGCACCCTTTCACCCTTACCGGCCCGAAGGCAGGCGGTCTACTCTCTGTTGCACTGGTCGTCGGCTCACGCCGCCCAGACGTTATCTGGCACCCTGCTCTATGGAGCCCGGACTTTCCTCCCCGTTCTTGCGAACGCAGCGACTGCCCGGCCAACTCGGCGCGGATTATAGCCCATAGCGAGCCTCACACCAAGGCATTTCCTTACCAGCCCAGCTCCAGCCCTTTTTTATAGAGAGCGTTTTTCTTCAACCCATGGATCTGTGCCGCAATGGCGGCCGCCTTCTTCAGCGGTAATTCATCACAGAGTAGTTTGAGGGTATCCAGCGCCGCGGCGGGCGTTTCGTCTGCTTCTTCACTGACAAAACCGTGCAGCATAAGCACAATTTCACCGCGCTGCTGGTTGGCATCGGCTTCTACCTGCGCCAGCACTTCGGCCGTGGTGCCGCAGAGGAAGGTTTCAAAGGTCTTGGTCAGTTCCCGCGCCATCACCATCTGCCTATCCGGCCCCAGGACCTCCACCAGCGACTTGAGGCTGGGCAGAATTCTGTGGGGAGACTCATAGAAAATCAGGGTGCGCGGGTCTTCCCTAAGCGCCAGCAGTTTATCCTGGCGCCCTTTGTCTTTGGCCGGCAAAAAGCCTTCAAACGAGAAACGATCCGAGGGCAAGCCAGATGCCGACAGCGCGGCAATGGCGGCGCAGGGGCCGGGCAGCGGGATCACCGGGTAACCGGCGGCGCGTACATGGGATACCAGGTGATAGCCGGGATCGGAAATCAGCGGCGTGCCGGCATCGCTGATCAGCGCTATGGCTTCACCTTCGCCGAGGCGTTCGACAATCCACTGCGCCCGGGCACGTTCATTGTGGTCATGCAGCGCTGTCGTGCGGGTGTCTATGCCGAAGTGACTCAGCAATTTACCGCTGTGGCGAGTGTCTTCACAGGCGATCAAAGCCACCTGATTCAATACTTCCAGAGCCCTGGGGCTCAAGTCCCCCAGGTTGCCTATGGGAGTGGGAACTATATACAGCGCGACCGACAGGTCCATAACTACCTCGGAGATGAAAGTGCCGAGACTTTCGTCAGGCACAATAGAAGGTTAAACTAGAGCCAGCATCTTACCAGAGTGAAGCCCTGTGTTAAAAAGCCTGAATAGAGTTAAATACATTTCTGCTGCGATTTTGCTTGCCAGCCTGTGGGGCTGTGGCAGCACGCCATCGGCAGACAAAGATCAGCTGGCCGTCGTTTCTCTGGTCAGTGCCCCGCAAGCCCCGGCCGAGTATTTGGCATTTGCCGCCAAGGCGCCCAGCAAGGAAAACCGCGAGCGTTACCTGCTGTTGGCCGCCAATGCTTACCTCAAGCAAGGTGATACAGATGCCGCTGCAGATATTCTGCGTTCAATGCAGGCCGGGCTGAGCCCGGTGGATGAAATCCAGGCCGAGCACCGTTTTCTCAGCGCCCGCCTGCAAGAACTGACCGGCAAAAACGCCGAGGCCCTGACCACCCTGAATTACCCCGGTAATTGGCAACTGGCCGATTGGCAATGGGCCAGTTATCACCAAGCCCGTGCCCGACTATTTGCTGCCAACCAGCAACCCGTGGAGCAAGTGCGTGAGTTGAGTAAGCTCAGTCAGTATCTGCCGGTGAAGGCGACCGGCGAGGTTAACGATGAAATTTGGCAATTGCTCAAGCCACTGCAGGAAGAAACCCTGCAGAGCTTTGCCGCTCAAGAGAGCGATGCCGTATTTACCGGCTGGCTGCAGCTGGCTTATCTGGCCAAACACTACGCGGTGGATCCCTCAAGCCTGATCCGCCAGCTGAGTGATTGGCAGAAACGTAATCCTTATCATCCTGCGGCGGTGCAGTTGCCTTCGGATCTGCAGCTGGCGCTCAGTGCCAAGCCATACAGACCCAGCAATATTGCCGTGCTGCTACCTCTTTCGGGCCCAAGAGCCGGAGTCGCCAACACTGTGCGTCAGGGCATACTGGCCAGTTATCTGAGCGACCCGGACAGCAATGTCAGCCTCAACTTCTTCGACACGGCCCAAGGTGCCGACAAGGCCTACCAGCAAGCGCTGCAGAGCGGCGCGGAATTTGTGATAGGCCCGCTGCTGCAAAACGAAGTGGAACAGGTGATGGCGGCCCAGCAAGCTGCAAAGACAGATACCCCGCCGCAACTGTTTCTCAATCAAATAGATAAGCTGCAACCGCAACAGAATAAGTACTACTTCGCCCTGTCTCCCACTCAGGAAGCCAGCGATGCCGCCCGACGCATGTATCAGGATGGCATACAGGTGCCACTGCTGCTGGCCAGCAATGATGCCGTAGGCCAACGTATGGCCCAGAGCTTTAAGCAGACCTGGATGGAGCTGACCGACAGTGATGCCGAGGTTCACTTCTATGATAACGGTGACAAGATGCGCGAAACCGTGGAAGAAGCCCTTGGCGTGACTGACAGCAAGGCGAGGATCCAAGCCATTAAGGCACTGCTGGGCAGCAAGGTGAAGGCTGACTTCCGCTCCCGTACCGATATCGATGCCATCTATATGATCTCGGGGATTCAGGACTTACCGCTGCTGAAACCCTTTATCGATGTCAACTTCAGTGTCTTTGCCGAGCAAGTGCCGCTGTATACCAGTAGCCGCGCCCGTCAGGAAGACAACACCAAGCAAACCGCGATTGAACTGAACAATATCACCATCAGTGATATCCCCTGGTTGCTGCAGGCCAGTGAAGAAACCGAAGCGGTCAACAAGTTGTGGCCCACTTGGGGCAATGCCCAAAAACGCCTGTACGTGATGGGCTATGATGCCCTGCAGCTGGTCAATCGTCTGGCCCAGATGCATGCCTTCCCCGGATACCAGTACAGTGGCCGCAGCGGCCAACTGACGGTGAGCCCGGAAGGCGTGATCGATCGTCAGCTCAGCTGGGCCAAATACCAGCGCGGCGTTTTGCGGCCACTGTAAGCCGGCTTATGGATCTGGGACAGGAAGGCGAGCGTCTGGCTCGCCGCTATCTGGAACAACAGGGCCTGACCTTTGTCGAACAGAATGTGCGCTACAGTTTCGGCGAACTGGACTTGGTGATGAAACAGGGCAGCCAATGGGTGTTTGTTGAGGTAAAATACCGCTCACCCAGCCGATTCGGCGGTGCTTTGCAATCATTGAGCCAGGCCCAGATAACCCGGCTTCGCAAAGCCGCCAGCCAGTATCTGCAGCAACACAGGATCAATGCCCCCTGTCGCTTCGATCTACTGGCCATTGATGCCGGCAAGGTGCAATGGCTACAGGACGCTTTTTAGTAAGCGCTTAACCCGAAACAAATTTACACTTTAATGCCTGAACAAAGCCCCCGGCCTATGGCATGATAGCAACACTTGATAGTGAAGGACTTATCCATGTTAGAACGTATCAAAGACAGCTTCACCGAGTCGATTCAGACCAAGATTGACGCCGCAGAGGCGCTGCCTGAGTCTATCGCCAAGGCCGCAGAAATGATGGTGCAATGTCTGTTGGGTGGCAATAAGATCCTTGCCTGTGGTAACGGCGGCAGCGCCGGTGATGCCCAGCACTTTTCAGCCGAGCTGTTGAACCGCTATGAAGTGGAACGCCCACCTCTGCCGGCCATAGCTCTGACCACAGACACTTCTACCCTGACGGCCATCGCCAACGACTACAGCTACGACGAAGTGTTTTCCAAGCAGATACTGGCACTGGGTCAACCCGGTGACATACTGCTGGCCATTTCCACCAGCGGTAACTCAGGCAACGTCATTAAAGCGATGGAAGCCGCGCTGAGCCGGGATATGACCATAGTGGCACTCACGGGTAAAGACGGCGGCGCCATGGCCGGATTGCTGAGCACCAATGATGTGGAGATCCGCGTCCCTTCCAATGTCACGGCCCGCATTCAGGAAGTGCACCTGCTGGTTATCCATTGCCTGTGCGACAACATTGACCGCACCCTGTTCCCGCAGGACGAACATCAATGAGACGTCTGCTGCCCCTGTGTCTGCTGCTTACCAGTTTGACCGGCTGTGCCGGAGCCGTAATGGTGGGTGCAGTTGGCGGCGCCATGGTGGTTAACGATGAGCGTTCGCTCAAGACCCAGTTGGATGACACCAATGCCGATTTTCGTATCTCCAGTGTACTGGGAGCGGAAGATGATCTGAAGAATCAGACCAATATCACCGGCATCAGCATGAACGGCAATGTGTTGATGATAGGTCAGGCGCCCAACTCCATGCTCAGGGACAAGGCGATTCGGCTGGTCAAAGAGTTGCAACTGGGTGGCAAAATCCACAATCAGATCCGTATCGGCAACCCAACGTCCTTCACTACCCGCAGCAACGACACCTGGATCACCACCAAGGTCAAGGGGCGGATGCTCAACGACAAGAATCTGGATGTCACCAAGATCAAAGTGATCACAGAGAATGGCGAAGTCTTTCTGCTGGGCCTGGTCGAGCGTGAACAAGCCGACCTGGCAGTAGAAATCGCCCGCAACACAGCTGGAGTACGTAAGGTTATCAAGGTGTTCGACTACGTCACCCCTTAACGCCCTTTATATCGAGTCGAACGAGAGCCGGTCACACCGGCTCTTGTGCTTTCAGCTCGCGGGCTTTCATCAACTTGGCGATGGCGGGCAGGCACAAAGTCGGCACCACCACCAGGGCAGCCCCTACCCAGCTCAAAGTATCCAGCCACTCATCGAACAGCAGCCAACCGAGGAAGACAATAAAGATAAGCCCGCTGTATTCGGCTACGGCAATTTCACTGGCCTTGGCTCTGCGATAGGCCAGGACACAGAACCAGTTATATGCCAGCAGGAAGGCATTGGATAACAGCGCCACTCCAAGCAGTTGCCAGCTCAGCCCGGCCAGTTGTTGCGACAGCGCCACCAGCAGGATCAGCGGCAAACTCAGCAGGTTGTAACAGAGCAAAGTCAGACTGGCGGCCTCGGTACTTGGCAGCTTGCGCAGGCTCATCTGGTTCAAGGAGAAGGTAAAGGCCGAAACCAGCACGGCAATGCCGGCCAACTCCAACTCGCTGGGCCTGAGGATCAATAAGATACCGGCAAATCCCAGCGCCGCAATACCCCACTGCAACGGCGTGATCTGTTCTTTCAGGAATACGGCACCTAACACCATGATCATCAAGGGCGCCGAATAGAACAGTGAACTGACAGTCGCCAAGGGCAGCGCCATCAAACCAATAATCAAAAAGAGCGCGCCAACAGCTCCTGTGTTGGCACGCCAAAGGTGGATCTTAAAGTGAGAAGTCCCCGGGCGACCGGCCTTGAGCCACAGGGGCAGCAACATAAGTACCGCTGTCACCTGGCGCACCAGCAGGAAAGTCGCCGCATTGGCATCATCCGGTAACCACTTGACCGACACGTCATAAAAAGCGCTGAAGAGATTTCCTACGGTCAATAAAATCAAACCGATAGCAACGGTTCTCTGCATCTTGGTTATCCTGAACGACTCTCAATCGGCGGCATCATATCCGGGTTAAAAACCAAACTGAAATGATGTTTTTTGCGTATAAATGAATTAAATTCATACTAAATTTCCGGAAAGAATAGCTGATGCGAAAACTTCCCCCCTTGAGAGCGCTGCAGGTATTCGAGGCAGCTGCACGCCAGAGCCACTTTTCCCGCGCCGCCGAAGAGCTGTGCATTACCCAGAGTGCCGTGTCCCACCAGGTCAGATTACTGGAGGAACACTTTGGCGAGTCCCTGTTCCAACGTCAGGGGCGCAGTCTCAAACTGTCACCCAAGGGAGAGATCCTCTACGGGGAACTGGAGCGAATATTCAACGAGCTGGCTGACCTTGGCCGTTTGTTCGGTGAACCCAATCGCGAGCTGAAACTGGCGGTTTACAGCTCTTTTGCAGTTAAATGGTTGATCCCCAGACTCAGCGACTTTCGCCGCCGTCACCCCGAGGTGCAGATCAGGCTGGAGATGGTGACTCAAGATCCCGAGCTCAGCGACAGCGTGGCCGATCTCTTTATCAGTGGCGGCCTCAAACGACGGGGTTACTGGCAGACGGTGCTGCACAAGGAGCGGCTTATTCCGGTTTGCAGCCCGCAATTGCCCCCCAGAGCCGGACAGATAACGATTCAGAGTCTGCAGCAGTATCCGCTGTTGACCGTAGATGAAGGCCCGTTGGGGCTGGACTGGAACCGTTGGGCCGAGGCCAACGGTGTGACTCTGACAGCCAATCACAGACAGCATATTTTCAGCCATGTGTTGATGGCCATTGAGGCCGCTATTGCCGGTCAAGGCATAGCACTGGCATCAGACTTTATGGTAGAGGATGATATTGCCAGTGGCCGTTTGATTGAGGCCGAACTGCCGGACGTGCATACAGGGTTTGAATTCACTTTTTGCTGTAAGGAGCGGCGCCTCAAAGAACCGGCGATAGCGGCCTTTGCCGATTGGCTGATGTTGATGGCAAGCCAGCCGCAACCGCAGTAATTCGCACGCAGCCACAAAAAAGCCGACCTTGTAGGTCGGCTCTCAAGATTGGCTGATTTACACCAGCAAGCCTATCTTCTCATAAACTTTCTTCACTGTGACTTCGGCGCGAGCCTGGGCCTTTTCGGCGCCCTGCTTCATTACCGACTCCAGGAAGGCTCTGTCTTCGCGGAATTCACGGAAGCGTTGTTGCAGCGGCTCCAACATACCGACCACGGCTTCACCGGCGGCCACTTTCAAATGGCCATACATCTTGCCTTCAAACTCGGCTTCCAGTTCGGCTATGCTCTGGCCTGTCACCCCGGACATCAGGCTCAGCAGATTGGACACCCCAGGCTTGTTGTCTATGTCGAAGCGCACCACAGGCGGCTCATCGCTGTCGGTCATCGCCTTTTTCAGCTTCTTCATCACCACCTTGGGATCTTCCAGCAGGCCGATGACATTGTTGCGGTTGTCATCGGACTTGGACATCTTCTTGGTGGGATCCTGCAGCGACATCACCTTGGCACCCAGCTCAGGGATAAAAGGCTCGGGCACTGTAAAGGTGTCACCATAAGCGTTGTTGAAACGGGTGGCGATATCCCGGGTCAATTCCAGATGCTGTTTCTGATCCTGACCGACAGGGATCTCATTGGCCTGGTACAGCAGGATATCGGCCGCCATCAGTACAGGATAACCGAACAGACCCACGTTGATATTGTTGGCGTGTTTTTGCGACTTGTCCTTGAACTGAGTCATGCGGCTCAGCTCGCCCATCTGGGTATAACAGTTCAAAACCCACCCCAGTTGAGTGTGCTGCGGCACCTGGGACTGAATGAACACTGTGCTCTTCTTGGGATCGACACCACAGGCAAGGTATAGCGCCAGAGTATCCAGGCAAGCTTCACGCAAGGCATTGGGATCCTGGCGCACTGTGATGGCATGCAGATCCACCACGCAATAGAGGCAATCATGGCTGTCCTGCATGGCTACCCACTGACGCAGGGCACCCATGTAGTTACCTATGGTCAACTCGCCTGAGGGCTGGGCACCGCTCAATACTATGGGTTTGGGACTGCTCATGAATTTCATTACTCCGATTGCTGTGGCGGCAAATGCGCCAAAATTTGCTCAAAATGATCGCATACGGCATCTGGGCCGCAAAGCCCAATATCTTCACCGTAGTTGTAGCCATAGGTCAAGCCGATTGAGGCAATACCTGCGGCTTTCGCCGCCAGAACGTCGTTGCGGGAATCGCCCACCATCAACATCTGCTGAGGCTGCAACTGCCATTTATCCAGCAGGTGGGTCAGCGGCAAGGGATCCGGCTTCATCTTGGTGAGTGAATCGCCGCCGAGAATTTCACTGAAAAACGACTCAATACCAAAGGCCTGCAATAGAGGCACAGTAAAGCGATAAGGCTTGTTGGTGACCACTGCCAGCTTGAAACCTCGTCGCTGCAGGGTGCCAAGCACGGACTCAACCCCGGGATAGAGCTTACTGTAACGCTCGAGGCAGGCCTCATAGTGCCTCATAAATACCGGCATGGCATCGGCCATGACAGAGGCATCCGGCTCATCGCCCAGGCTCGAGGTCAGCGCCCGGCGCATCAACATCTCTGTGCCATTGCCAACCCAGCTGCGAACCTGGTCTTCAGTGCAACCACGCAGTCCCATATCGGCCAAGGTTGCCTGGGTTGCAGCGGCCAAGTCCGGCACACTGTCCACCAGAGTGCCATCCAAATCAAAGGCGATCGCACTGATACTGCTTGCGATCATAACTTACACTCCTGCCAGTTCACTGCGCATCTGGTCGATAACCGCTTTATAGTCCGGTTGGCTAAAGATGGCAGAACCGGCTACAAACATATCGGCACCGGCGGCGGCGATTTCGGCAATATTGTCCACCTTAACCCCACCGTCGACTTCCAAGCGGATATCGCGGCCACTCTCATCGATGCGGCGACGCACTTCGGCCAGTTTGTCCAGTGTCGATGGAATAAATGACTGACCACCAAACCCTGGGTTGACCGACATCAGCAAAATCACATCCAGCTTATCCATCACATAGTCCAGGTAGTGCAGTGGCGTGGCAGGGTTGAAAACCAAACCCGCCTTACAGCCATGGTCGCGGATGAGTTGCACTGTACGATCCACATGCTCGCTGGCCTCTGGATGGAAAGTGATGATAGAAGCCCCCGCTTTGGCAAAGTCAGGCACTATGCGATCGACCGGCTTCACCATCAGGTGCACATCGATATCGGCGGTAATACCATAGTCACGCAACGCCTTGCAGACCATGGGGCCTATGGTCAGGTTAGGTACATAATGGTTGTCCATCACATCGAAGTGAACCACGTCGGCCCCCGCATCCAATACGGCTTTAACATCATCACCCAGGCGGGCAAAATCGGCAGACAGAATGGAAGGAGCAATAAGATATGGGCGCATAGCATTCTCACAGGATGTTTAAGAAGTCGCCTATTTTACCCGCCAAGGCGCTCGGGCTCTATAGCCTGGCGCCCATTTCTGCCGTTGAAAAGCGCCATAAGTTGGAATAAAGTTGTTACTTGGTAAAAAGCTGTTCAATTTATCAACGGCTTTGTTATAATTGACCGATGTCACATTTGGGATTGGAACAGGATGAACCAGAAACCGCAGGTTTTCACACACAGCATCAAGTCAGCAGTCATACTCGCTGTCGCCGCTGGCGTGGTGGGAGCAACTGCCGTTGGTTTCCAAAGCCTGGGTTCTTCCAGCAATAATCTGGCCTGTAGCTGCAGCCAGGAAAATGACTACAATCCCAACCTGCCTTCCAGCCATCCCAATAATCGCTGTGCGACTCAGGAAGATGATCTGAGCTGGAAGAGTTGGCTCAGCGGCAAGAGTCGTTCGGGTCAGTTCCATTTTGTTGACTTGTTGGAGTTGCTGCACGGCCATCAACGTAAACCGGTTGATGATATGGCTCCGGCGAATTCCAATAACGGTTTCTAGATGCTTGGCCGCTACTGGCGTTACCTTTACAGTACGCTGGCAGCCTTCTTCGGCGTGCAGAGTGAGTCCAATCGCGTCAGGGACTTCAGCGCCAATTCCTCACCTCTCCCTTATATCATCACGGGCGTGTTGCTAGCCGCACTACTGGTACTAGGTCTGTTGCTGCTGGTAAATAGAGTACTCGCCTGATTACTGACTTTCAGTCGTTCTCGTTGTGATAGGTTTCGTCGTACAGAGCCATCAACTCATTCACCTTGGTTCTGGTGCTGCCTTTCTGGCTGATGTTACGTTGAACCTGTATCGCTTCCATTCTCGAGCCGTGATAGAGCTCGCGGGTCAACGGAATATCATGGTTACTGATAAGCACAGGAATGCCACGCTCAATGGCGGTATGACGGGAATGCCTGGCCAGCAGTGCCTGGTCATCCAAAGAGAAGCCGGCACCGACATAAGTGGTAAAACTGGCGGTGGTCGATAAAGGTGCGTATGGCGGATCGCAATAAATCACGTCACCGCTTTTAGCCAGGGCAAACGCCTGCTCGTAGCCAATGCAGCGAAACTCGGCATTTTGTGCCTTGGCAGCAAAACCGCGGATCTCTTTCTCAGGGAAATACGGCTTCTTGTAGGAACCAAAGGGCACATTGAATGAGCCTTTACGGTTATAACGACACAGACCATTAAAGCCGTGGCGGTTGAGATAAAGAAAATAGACTGCCCGCTCGAAGGGGTCACGACTGCGATTGAATTTTTCTCTGACCAGATAGTATTGCTCTTTATCGTTCATCCGCGGTACAAACAGGTCCGCCGCCGCCCCTATGTATGCTTCTGGACGAGTCTGAATGATAGAGTAAAGATCGATCAGATCGCGATTGATATCGCACAACAAATAGCTCGGATAATCTGTGTTGAGAAACACAGAACCGGCACCGACAAAGGGCTCAACCAAGCGCTCACCCTTGGGCAAGTGCTGAGTCAGGGCATCAACCAGTTTAAATTTACCACCGGCCCACTTAAGAAAGGCTCTTTGTTTTTTCTTCATTAAAATTGATTGGTGCCCGGAAAAACGAAAGTGGGGATTGTACTCCGTTTAAGATGAAATTTCACTGTTACTTAGGCCAGCTTGTAAGCGATAGTGCTGCAGTGATTGCCATGACTTGACCAAAGGTTGAGACAGGCCCAAAGTCTGCTGCAACACTTTACCGGCTTCGATGGCCTCTTGCTTACTGGCATATTCCCCTACCAATACCACCCACCAATCCTTGTGCTTGGCTACCCTGACATTTTCCACTTTTTTCAGCTTGGCCATAAACGCCGTCAGTGACGATTCACGTTTCAGACTCACCAACTGCAAAGTATAACCCTGTGTCGGTAGCACTCCGGCACTGGGCTCTTGTTCTAGATCAGATTTATCCTGAGCTTCTTGCGACTTGGTATCTTGAGAAGCCTTAGCGGCCTCTTTGACCTGCGGCTTTTGGGTAACCGGCGTAGTAACAGGAGCGGTTTGCACATCCAGTATTGCCTTGGCGTCACTCAGTAGCTCAGATTCTGACTCTGAGGATCGCGCTGTAACCACTTGAGTCTCTGCATGCTGATCGTTTATTTGCTCCAAGACCGCCTGCGGCTCTGTTACCTGGCTTTGTACTTGTTCCAGGCGAACGTAAACGGGCGTAGTTGAGAGCGCCTCCTGATCTTGGTCAATATCGAGCCAACGTTCGGCAAATTGGCTTAAGGGACTTGTACTATGCTCCAGCACCAGGGCTGACTTGGGCAATTCAGGCAGAGGCTCGGTCGAGCGCAGCAGATACCAAGAGAGCAGCGCCAGAGAGATAAGCACGGCAAGGCTCGATGTCAGTATGGTCTTCCAAGGGAATACCCTTGGCCTCGGCGGCTCACCATTCAATGCCAGCTCCAGCAATGCCAATACCTCGGCCGGTGTGCCTTGTTGCCTCTCCAACTGCTTGACCACTATGGCCCGTGGCGTGAAAGTGTGCACTGCGCTGCGGGTCAACAGTGTCTGATACAGGCCCTCACGCTCGACGAGAGAAAGCGGCTCAAGCTTAACCGGCAACACCTGCTGTTTCTGTGCTTTGGGCAGTTGAAGCTGTAGCTGCTCGGCAAACTCCGGAGAGACAGAACAGGTCAACGTGATAGGCTCACCTCTGGCCTGCAGCTGAGTCAGCAATAAACACTCGGCCCAAAGCGCCAAGGGCATATTGTCGGCATCGTCGATCAGAATGTGGATAGGCTTGCGCATCTCACCCAGATAGCGCAGCAGGGTATCGGCCAGAGGCTGCTCGTCGTCAAACAGGGGATCGGGCAGCAACTGGATCAGCAACTTGCGCCTTATTTCAGCAGCATCGGCATGTTGAGGGCAACTGACCAACGCCAGATTATGCTCATCGAGCACATTGGCCAAGGCGGTCAACAGTCGTGTCTTACCTGCTCCAGCCTGCCCCTGCAACAAAACCAGCTGCTGACCATAACAGGCCAGATGCTGCAGTCTTTGTAACAGTGCCTCTTGCGAGGGCAGGAGAAGTTCTTCGGTTGCCACCATTGTCACCCATCAAGGATCAAGTGCGGCAGATCACCTGTTCGAGTAGGGATTCCGGCACTTGAGCAAAAATACCGGCCTGACCCATGTCTGTGGGCAAAACCAGGCGAATTTGCCCAGCCAAAACTTTCTTGTCACGCCGCATGTGTTTGATAAAACTTTCAAAATCCATGGACTCTGGTGCAGTTACCGGTAAGTCGAATACCTGTAGCAGCTCAGTGATGCGACGGAGAATTGACTCGTCAATCAGTTCCATGGCTTTTGCAGTTTGTGCAGCAAGGACCGTGCCAGCGGCAACCGCTTCACCGTGAAGCCAATTGCCATAGCCCATTTCGGCTTCGATAGCATGTCCGAAGGTATGCCCCAGATTCAACAGAGCGCGAACCCCCTGCTCTGTCTCATCTTCGGCAACCACTTCGGCTTTTATCTCACAGCAGCGACGTATGGCATAAGCCAGTGCCTCTGGCTGCTGCGATTTGAGTGACTCAACATTGTTTTCGAGCCACAGGAAAAAGTCAGCATCCCAAATGATGCCGTATTTGATCACCTCAGCCATGCCGGCGGCAAATTCACGCGCCGGCAGAGTCTTCAGGCACAGGGTATCTATCAGCACAAGTTGTGGCTGATAAAAAGCGCCTATCATGTTCTTGCCCAGCGGATGATTGACCGCTGTTTTGCCGCCCACAGAGGAATCGACCTGAGACAGGAGCGTAGTGGGGATCTGGATAAAGTCCACGCCCCGCTGATAACAGGCCGCAGCGAAGCCGACCATGTCACCAATGACACCGCCACCGAGAGCCACCAGCACCACATCACGACCGCAGTTGTGCTCAAGCAGAGCCGTAAATACGCTTTCGAGTTGTGCCAGTGTCTTGTACTGCTCACCATCGGGCAGAATATGAGCAAAAACCTGAGCCGCAGGCAGCAGAAGGCGCTGCAAAGACTGCAGATACAGGGGAGCTACTGTGTCATTGGAGACAATGAGGACTTTTTTACCCGAGACACTCGCCGTCAGGCAATCGCTCTGGGCCAACAGACCCTGGCCAATGAAGATAGGATAACTGCGTTCACCTAAATCAACCCGGATCTGTTGCATCTTGCGTCCTAGAAGCCTAATTGTTCAATGATTTGATTGGCCACAACTTTGGCGCTTTGCTCGTCTGTCTTGACGATAACATCGGCGATTTCCTCATAGAGAGGATTACGCACGTCTGCCAGTGCTTCCAACACTTCACGAGGATTATCTACCTGCAGCAAGGGACGACGCTTGTCGCGCTGGGTACGGGCCACTTGCTTGTCGATAGTGGTTTCCAGATACACCACGATACCGCGGGCAGAGAGGAAGTTGCGGATATCTTTGCTTTGAACTGAGCCACCACCTGTGGCCAGAACTATGCCTTGTTTCTCGGTCAGATCGGAAATCACCTGAGCCTCGCGGCGACGGAAACCTTCTTCGCCTTCAACGTCAAATACCCAGGCAATGTCAGCGCCAGTGCGATTTTCAATCTCTTGATCTGAATCGTGGAATTCCAAATGCAGCATTTGTGCCAGATGACGACCTATGGTGCTTTTGCCTGCGCCCATAGGGCCTACCAGAAAAATATTACGTTTTTCAGCCATTTCTTGTACGTCTGAATCTTATGAAAAGTTTGCCGAATGTCGACTTACTATCAAATCGACGGGATTTGTTACCTTGCTCTAATGAGACTTGACCGGGGATTATCTCAGCTTAAGGACATTCAAGGCAAGTAATGCCGACTATTAAAGCCAAATTTCCCCGGGCCCAAACATCAAAGCCAGCGACTGGCACTGGCTTTGATTGAGGTTTTACAGGTTTGGAAAAAACTTAGGCTGACCCCGGCATGCCTTCAATGCCAATTGCTGTGCAAGCCACGCTCTACAAAAGAGAACGCCACGATGACCCATTCACACCTTCCCTAGATTTCTTCGGTCACTATCTTGGGCGTTACGAAGATCAGTAACTCCTGGCGCTCATTCTTGTCCGAAGTATTGCGGAACAGGAAGCCGACCAAGGGGATATCCCCCAATACAGGAACCTTGCTGACCCGGCTGATCAGGTTCTGTTGATAGATACCACCCAAGACTATGGTTTCACCATTATCCACCAGCACTTGAGTACCTATGCGCTGGGTATCGATGGAGACAGCCTCTCCCAACGGAGTTTGTACTACCTTACCCTGCGAGTCCTGAGTAATTTCCAGATCCAGTATCACGCGGTTGTCCGGGGTGATCTGAGGTGTTACCCGCAGCGACAGTACCGCTTTCTTGAACTGTACAGTTGCCGCCCCACTGGAAGCCGATTCCACGTAAGGGATCTCGACACCCTGCTCAATATAAGCGGCTTTCTGATTCGAAGTGGTAATCCTCGGACTGGCAATAATTTCACCCTTGTTTTCCTGCTCCAGCGCACTCAATTCCAGGTCCAAGACGGTACCGTCAGCCAATTTGGCCACATGAAAAGCTATGCTGGTAGCATTGCTTGGTGCTGCCGGCAGATTCACATTGAGACGATCGCCAATTGATGGAATGGTGCCGTTGGCTATGTCCTGAGCACCTTCCAGGCTACCCGATGTGCCCTTATTGCCCTGCTGATCTGTAATTCCCCAACGGATACCCAGGTCTTCCGAAACATCATCTTTGACCGTGACCATTCGGCTTTCAATCAGCACCTGACGAATAGGTACGTCCAATACTTCAATCAGCTTATGCACATTTTCCAGGATATCGGCCGTGTCTTTAACCAACAGAGTATTGGTTCTTTCGTCCACGGCAACAGTGCCACGCTTGGACAACAGGCTGGAACCTTCTCCCTTCAGCAGGTTGGCAATATCATTGGCCTTGGCGTAATTCACCTGCAGATACTCTGAGTAAAGCGGTGCCAACTCTTCTGAAACCTTTTTCTTGTTCTTGAGCTGATTTTCCTCACGTATGGCCAGCTCTTCCGCCGGCGCCACCATCAGGATATTACCCTCGATTCGCTTATCCAGCCCCTTGGTTTGCAGGATAAGATCCAACGCCTGATCCCAAGGGACATCGTCCAGTCTCAGGGTGATGCTGCCGTCGACTGTATCACTGGTCACCAGATTGAAATCATTGTAATCGGCAATAATCTGCAGCACGGTCCTGACGGAAATATTCTGGAAGTTAAGTGACAGAGTCTTACCTGAGTATTTCTTCTCTTCTTCCAGTTGAACTTCACGCTCGACCTTGTTCATCGCCAAGGTGAACATATTGCCATCTTGCTTGTAGTTATATTCGTAGTCACCTTTGATATCGATTAGCACCCGGGTAGTCAGATCTTCTTTGAAGGTCTCAAAGCTCTTCACCGGAGTGGCAAAGTCCTGCACATCCATGACATATAACATGTCAGATGGAATATCTGTGTTATACAACTTCAGCTCCAGCCTGGAGCCAACTTGCTCCACATTGGCGGCAACCGATGAATTACGCAGCTCAACCAGCAATTCTCCGCCATTGTCACCCAAGCGGCGGAAATCAATATTCTTTATGCTATTGACGAAAGGACTGCTGGCCTTGCTCTGGGGATCCATGACCTCATCATTGACAGTCAAACGATAAACGTTGTCTACCGCCTTACCCTGATAAGGTTTCACTTTTTTCAGTGCCAGAACCAGTCGTAAATTATCGCCGTCCTGCATGCTGGACAGCTGCTCGACACCGGCAGTATTAATAGGGATCTGTGCTTTCTCCAGCGCCGAAATACTGTCGCTGAAGTCCAATTGGATACTGGCTGGATCGGCACTCAAATTGATTTCCGGCTCAGATATCGGCTTGTCAAACACCAACTCCAGCTCCAGTTGATGATCCACAATGGCGTGGTACTTTACATCCACCAGCTTGTTGGCAGCACCAGCGTAGGGACTGAGCCCCAGGACGAGCAGGCTGCCCAGGATAAACTGCATCCATTTGGCTGCATTCTTCGGGGTGATATTCGCGGCAGAAGATTCCATTATTCCCTCATCCTTCGCTTGTTATTCTCCGGTCAATTCCAGGCTGCTGTTGCGCTCTGTCCAACAGCCGGAACCGTCCGGTACTAATTCAATGATGTCGATATTCTGTGCTGATACTTTGGCGATGCGGCCGTGATAGAGTCCCAAATACTCGCCCACTCCCATCCGATAGACATTGCCATCGGTTGTTTCCACCAAGGCCCAAACCACGTTGTCTTCGCTCAGGGTGCCGCGCATCTTGAGGTTGTCCAGCGCATAGGTTTCGAGACGGCTCTTGCGACGCTTGAGATCCGGCTGCAGGCAATCCTTGGTGGTATCTATCACCTCTTCCGTCAGTTCCCGGGAAGGCGGCACAAAGGGACTACGCAACATATCTGCCTGATAATCAAAATGCTCAAACTGAGGCGGCTCTTTCAACGGCGGGATCCTGGCAACATGCTGAGCCTTGGTGCTGGTGACAAAGGCTTCAAGATCTGTTCTGTCACCGATACAGCCGCCAAGCATTAACGCCGCCGCGATCAGGGGGATGAGTTGTTTCATTTACCTTTCCCCTTAGCCTTCTCCGGCGGTAATTCCGTTCCCTCTTTAAATCTGTAGGTCTTGGCCAGAATTTCCATTGCCAAGGTGCCGGATGGATCGCGCTTAACCACAAAGTCATGCAGGCTGACGATCCGTGGCAGCTTGGCAACTCCGCCGACCATGTGCCCCAATTGGTGATAGTCACCGGTCACAGCCATGCGTATCGGAAACTCAATATAGAAATCCCGTTGGATCTCGGCATCCCAATCCAGACTCTGGATCTTCAGACCTGCATCTGTGGCGACATAGGTCAAGTCATCAAGCAAACCCGGCATTTCATTCTCTGATGGCAGCATCTTCAACAGTTCGGCAAATTGTGCCTCCATCTGTACCAATTGCTCCCTATACAATTTCAGGTTAGCGGCCAACAGATACTTTTGCTTGAAATCATCACGCAGTTGTTGCTCTTTCACCTGTTCAGACTGGTAAATATCTATGGCGTCTGAAACAAACAGATAATAGCCACCGACGAACACCAGAATCGCCAGCAAGCCTGCAAATACGGCCTTGACCTGAGTCGGCCAGCCGCCGATATTCTCCATGTCCAGATCATTGAACTGGCTCAAATCGAAACTCATTTGCCCGCTCCTTTCGCCATCTGTGCCGTCCCTTCAAGCCGGTTTGCTCCCTTGATACTGACTTTGAGACTGAAGCGTTGCAGCTCTCTGAGTTCTTCCTGTTGAGAGACTATCGACTGCATACTCGGATCCTGAAGCCATTCTGATGCTTTAATTTTTCGCATCATGTTGGCGACATTGTTATTGGACTCACTGCGTCCTTCGATCCAGATAAGGCTGCCTTTCTTTTCTATGCTGGAAAGATAGATACCTGGCGGAATAACCCGTACCAGCTCATCCAATACGTGGGTTGGCAAATTACGCGCCTGTTGCAGGTTAAGAATAATCTCGGTGCGACGTTCAATATCCTTTTTGCGCTGTTTTATCTTGGTGATTTCAGCTATCTGCTTGTCAAGCAAACTAATTTCTGACTGGAGATAAGCATTTCGCTGACGCTGATCCTCTGTCATCAAGTCGATAAAGTTCAGTGCCAAATAAACCAATAACGCGGCGCCAATAAAAACAGCAGCCAGAATACCTATATAATCGCGCTTCTGTTTTTCCCTGGCTTCTTCACGCCATGGCAATAAGTTTATGTTCGCCATTGAGCATAACTCCTCAGTGCCAGGCCGCAGGCCACCATGTATTTACTGATATGGGGTTGCAGGGCATTTTTTACTGAATCGTCCGCATGTAAACTTCCCTGAAAGGGGTCGGCAATTATAGTGTGAACACCTAATTCATTGGTTAGAAGATTAGCCATGCCTTCTAATTTGGAAGTGCCGCCACAAAGCACCAAATGATCGACTTTATCCTTACCACTGGAAGTGCAATATATTTGCAGCGTACGTTTTATCTGTTGCAATAATTGCGTTTGAAATGGCGATAACACCTCAAACATATAATTGCGAGGTAGATCACCTTCTATCTTGGCCTTTTCCGCCTGCTCATAGGACATACCGTAAAAAGACAATATAGATTGAGTGAAGAGTTCACCACCAAATGCTTGCTCGCGGATAAAGGCTGTTTCCCCTTTTTCCACCACGGCGAAGGTGGTCATGTTGGCACCGATATCAACCAAAGCGACAACCTGATCTGCTGCGCCATCCGGAAGCTGCCCCAGGATCAATTCATGGGCACGTCCCAGAGCATAGCCTTCTACATCAACAACTTTAGGCTCAAGGTCGACACTGTCCAGCGCGTCGATTCTGGCATCAATATTTTCGGTACGGCAAGCACTAAGCAAGACATCAACCTTGCTGGGGTCTGTCTTGTTGACGCTCAGCGTTTCAAAATCAATGCTGACCTCATCAAGTGAATAGGGAATGAGGTTATCCGCTTCAATCTCAATCTGCGCCTCCATTTCAACCTCACTCAAGGAGGCGTCCATGTAGATGACTTTAGTCATTACGGCTGATCCGGATACAGCGACAGAAGCAAATTTAGTTGATTTGGGCAATTGCCTCTTCAGCTGTCTCATTGCTTCAATAACGGCTTCAGGATCGCGAATATCATGATCATTGATGGCTCCTTTTTTTACAGGAGCAGCGGCATAAGCCTGGATTTTATAACCATCGCCTGTCTTGCCCAGCAGGATCGCTTTGACCTCGTGAGAACCGATGTCAATACCCACCATTTGCGGAGCCTGACGCTTCCATAGATTCGAAAGCATAGTCCTTTGTCACTTTGTTATTGTTAGGTTTTAGATTAGCACATTTTCAAATTGTTACGCCCCTTTGTATAAAATGTTTGAGCACATTACAACGGCTAATTTTTTGACGCTGCCTTTTTGCTTCACCCTGCACAAAACGCCTTATATACTATTGTGCCCGCAGCAAGTTTTGGAATAATCTCGTGAAGTGGTTAAAACGTATACTCATAGCTCTATTCAGTCTGGCCCTTCTTGGGGTTGCAGCTATCGTTGGAGCCTACTTCTACGTCCTGCCCGAACTCCCGGATGTCGCTACACTCAAGACAGTTCAACTGCAAACGCCACTGAGGGTGTATTCCAGTGACGGCAAACTGATCTCGCAATTCGGTGAAAAACGCAGGATCCCGCTGGAGTTGGCCGATGTGCCCAAACCACTATTGCAGGCCTTCCTGGCAACCGAAGATTCACGCTTTTATGAGCATAAAGGTATCGACCCCATAGGTGTGGTGCGCGCCGCATTGGTTATGCTGGCCACCGGCGAGAAAAAACAGGGTGCCAGTACCATTACCATGCAAGTGGCCAGGAACTTCTTCCTGACTCGAGACAAGACAATTATTCGTAAAGTCAAAGAGATATTTATCTCTATCCACATAGAGCAGCTGCTAACCAAAGATGAAATTCTGGAGCTCTATGTCAACCGTATCTATCTTGGACAGCGTGCTTACGGGGTTGGCGCCGCGGCTCAAGTTTATTATGGCAAGGAAGTCAAAGACTTGACGCTTGCTGAAATGGCAGTTATCGCAGGTTTGCCAAAAGCCCCTTCAACACTCAACCCTATCACCTCCCCCAGCCGAGCTTTGACCCGTCGTAACCTGGTGCTCAACCGTATGCTGGAGGTCGGCTATATCACCCAGAGTGAATATAACGAAGCCAGTGCTCAACCTATTACCGCCAAATACCATGGCGCCGAAATCGATCTCTATGCCCCTTACATTTCAGAGATGGCCAGAGATTATATGGTGCAGAAATATGGTGAAGAGGAAGCCTATACCGGTGGTTACGATGTTTACACCAGCATAGACTCATCACTGCAGTTAAAAGCCCAGAAGGCACTGCGCAACAATGTCTACGCCTATGATGAACGCCATGGCTATCGAGGCCCAGAAGCGGTTCTATGGACAGACAAGCAGCCTGATGAGAGCGAGTTGATTGCCACCCTGAAGAAAACTATGCCCATTCAGGAGCTCAGGCCAGCCGCCGTATTGCAAGTAGAGGAACAGCAAGCACAGGTGCTGCTCGCCTCGGGAGAAAAACTCACTCTGCCTTGGGATGGCCTCAAATGGGCCCGCAAGTTTATCAATGACAAACGCCAAAGCGCACCACCGAAGAAAGCCGAACAGTTTCTGAAAGTGGGCGAGCAGATTTGGGTGCGTAACAACGGCGATATCTGGCAGTTGGCTCAGGTGCCTCAGGTTGCCAGCGCCATAGTCTCGATAGATCCCAAAGATGGTGCAATTCAGGCTCTGGTCGGTGGTTACAGCTTCAGTCAGAGCCAGTACAACCGGGTAACTCAGGCCAAACGTCAGCTGGGCTCCAACATAAAGCCTTTCTTATATGCTACGGCGCTGGAGAAAGGCTATACCCTGGCGACACTGATCAACAATGCGCCGATCAACAAGCCCGACCTCAGCCAAGGTACGGCATGGCGCCCCAAAAACTCACCCGACGTATACGGCGGCCCCACCAGGCTGCGTCTGGGACTGGCCCAGTCTATCAACGTGATGTCGGTGAGAACCCTGCGTTATGTTGGGCTGGATGCCGCCATCGACAAGCTGGTGCAGTTTGGTTTCGATGCCAAAGAGCTCAACCGCAACGAGTCTCTGGCGCTGGGTTCGCCATCTGCCACACCTTTGCAGGTGGTCACTGCCTTCTCTGCCTTTGCCAACGGGGGCTACCTGGTTGAACCTTACTTCATTAAACGGATCCAGAATGCCCAGGGCGAAATCCTTGAACAAGCTCATCCGGCTCTGGCTTGTGATGCGCCGCTTAAGCCTGAAGAGGATATGGCGGATAACGCGATAACCGATTTGACTATGCAAGAGCCGCTGCAGCCCCAGGTTCAGGAAGATCCTTTCAGCTGTGACAGCCCAAGTGCCCGTCACGCCAAGCAAGTGATCAGCGAACAGACCGCATTCCTGATCACCGATGCCCTCAAGAGTGTTATCTGGGGTGGCGGTAACTGGAGCAAGGGCACTGGCTGGAACGGTACCGCCTGGCGCGCCGCCAGAGTGGTCAAACGCCATGACATAGCCGGTAAAACGGGAACAACCAACGAATCGCGGGACACCTGGTTCAGTGGCTACAATCCCAAGCTTGCCACCACCGTCTGGGTCGGCTTCGATGACCATGGCCGTGAGCTGGGGCGTACAGCCTGGAATGCCAGCGGCGCCAAAGATCAGATTTCAGGGGCCGAATCCGGTGCCAAGACCGCGGGCCCAGGCTGGAACGAGTTTATGCGCGATGCCCTGGAAGGAACGCCGGAAGAACCCAGCATTCCACCGGCTGGAATCGTTTCGGTGCGTATTGATTTAGACAGCGGCAAGCTGTCGCGTAAGACAGACTACACCAGCGACTTCGAGTACTTTATTCAGGGTACAGAACCCAAGGAATACGCCACCGGCGCCGAAGATGACAGCGACATCTTTATCGAAACACCGCCGGAAGAGCTGTTCCAGTAACAGTCTGTTTAACACCGTCTGCTAAACATTAAAAAACGCGCCAATTGGCGCGTTTTTGTTTGGCTCGAATCCGAGGGATAGCTTCTATTTGGTCTGCTTGGCTGTCAGTGCGGCCTTGACCTGTTCCACCGCGGTACCACCGAGAATATTGCGCTTCGCCAGGCAAGAATCGATACTCAGATGCGGATAAACATCCTCCGTTATGATGTCGGCATAGCTTTGCAAGACTTCAAGTGGCAAGGCTTCCAGCGGCTTACCCTCGGCAATGGCATGCAGCACCACTTCACCCACAACGTGATGCGCCTGCCTGAAGGGCATGCCTTTACCCACCAGATAGTCCGCCAGCTCAGTGGCATTGGCGTATCCCTGTTGAGCTGCGGCCAACGCATTGGTTCGGTTAACCTTGACACCTTCGAGCACCAGAACCGCCACTTTCAAACACAGGCTCCAGCTGTCCATCACATCGAACAAGCCTTCCTTGTCTTCCTGCATATCCTTGTTGTAGGCGAGTGGCAACGCCTTCATTGTGGTGAGGATCCCCATCAAGCTGCCGTATACCCTGCCCGCTTTACCGCGAATAAGCTCAAGCGCATCGGGGTTCTTCTTCTGCGGCATCAAGGAAGAACCTGAGGTGACATTGTCGGCCAGCTCGATAAAGTTGGCTTCGCCGGAATTGAAGAAGATCATATCTTCAGCCATACGACTTAAGTGCATCATGCTGATAGAGGCATCGCTGCAGAGCTCTATGACATGGTCACGATCAGACACGCTGTCCAGGCTGTTGAGGGTAGCAGAGGCAAAGCCCAGGCTGGCCGCCAGCGCCTGACGGTCGATGACATAAGCTGTACCCGCCAAGGCGCCACAACCCAGAGGGCAGGTGTTGAGGCGATTCAGTGCATCCTGCAAGCGGCTGATATCCCGCTCAAACATTTCCACATAAGCCAAAGCCCAATGGCCAAAGGTCACGGGTTGCGCCCGCTGCAGATGGGTATATCCCGGCATTACGGCATCCAACTCGCGCTCGGCCAAGGCCAACAGCCCCTGTTTGACTTCAATCAACAGACTCAGCAGGTGTGCGCCTTCCTGTTTGCACCACAGCTTGAGATCGGTCGCCACCTGGTCATTGCGCGAACGGCCGGTGTGCAGCTTCTTACCCAAGTCACCCACCTTGGCGATCAGCTGTGATTCCACAAAACTGTGAATATCTTCGGCGCCGGAAGTGATGATCTGCTCCGGCGTATCTTTAACTTCTGCGAGCAACTCAGCCAGCGCCTGAGTCAGGGTCTGGCATTCCTCCTGGGTTAACACACCGGCCTGGGTTATCGCCTCGGCCCAGGCGACTGAGCCCTGGATATCCTGCTCCAGTAAACGGAAATCCACCGGCAGGGAATCGTTGAAGAGTTTGAAAAGTTCGCTGCTTTGGCCGCTGAATCTGCCACCCCATAAAGCCATGATAAGGTCCTCTTTCTCGGGCATAAAAACTAAGGGGCGCCGATGCGCCCCTGATATACTGACGCTTACTTGCTGTTGAGCGCGCGGATACGGCTCGCCAATGAGTAGAGGCGGATAAAGCCTTCGGCGTGTTTCTGATCGTAAACAGTGTCTTCACCGAAGGTGGCAAACGCCTCGGAATACAGGCTATTGGGAGAACGTTTCTTCACGGCAACCGCCTGGCCCTTGAAGAGCTTGATCACCACTTCGCCGTTAATGTCCTGGGCCAGTGCCTCGGATGCCGCTAACAGCGAGTTGCACAGAGGCGTAAACCAACGACCATCATAGACCAGATGTGCCATCTGAGCGGCCACCTGTTCACGCCAGTTACGGCTGGTCTTGTCGAGCACCAACTCCTCTACCGCTCTCAGAGCAGCAAACATGACAGTGCCGCCCGGTGTTTCATAACAGCCACGGGACTTCATCCCCACCAGCCGGTTTTCAGTGATATCGATACGGCCAACACCGTGAGCGGCAGCAATCTGGTTCAGCTTCATCAGCGCCGCATAGGGGCTCAGGGCTTCACCGTTGACTTCAGTCACCCGGCAGTTTTCCACTTTCAGGCTGACATACTCAGGCTCATCTGGCGCATCCAGCGGATCGACTGTCATGGTCCACACCTCTTTGCTGGGCTCATTCCAGGGATCTTCCAGTTCCCCACCTTCGTGGGAGATATGCCAGGCGTTGGCGTCGCGGCTATAGATCTTGGTGGCCGAAGCCGAGGTCTTGATGTTGCGCTCGGCCAGGTAAGCCAGCAGATCTTCACGGCTCTCCATGGTCCACTCACGCCAAGGGGCAATCACTTTCAGATCCGGCGCCAGTGCGGCAAAACAGCCTTCGAAACGCACCTGATCGTTACCCTTGCCGGTACAACCGTGACACAAGGCGTCGGCGCCGACCTTACGGGCCACTTCCACCTGAGCCTTGGCGATGATGGGTCTGGCCATGGAGGTGCCCAGCAGATAGGTTCCCTCGTAGATGGCACCGGTTGCTATGGTGGGATAGATGTAGTCTTTAACAAACTCTTCTTTCAAATCAACAATATGACATTCACTGGCGCCGGAAGCCAACGCCTTTTCTGTCAAACCTTCGAGTTCGGCTTCCCCTTGTCCAACATCGGCACAAAAGGCAACGATCTCACAGTTGTTATAGTTCTCTTTCAGCCAGGGAATAATGGCCGAGGTATCCAGGCCGCCGGAGTAGGCCAGGACAACTTTTTTCACATCTGTGTTTTTCTGTGCAATAGACATCTTAATTTTCCTAGATTCAACTGGCCCTTGGCCATCAGCTCAAAAGTGTTACCAGAACGGCATTCTGCGCGTGCATGCGGTTTTCTGCCTGTTGCAGGATCAGAGAACCTTTGCCATCCATCACCTCATCTGTCACTTCTACCCCTCGGTGAGCGGGTAAACAATGCATAAAATACTTCACCTTATACTGATCCATCAGCGGCTGATTGATTTGATAAGGATTAAATTTTGCTTCAATATCAGAAAGTTCTGTTTGGTCGCCCATGGAAATCCAAGTATCAGTGTAGACGGCATCCTGACCTTCCAGGGCGGCGATGTCTGAAGTCAGTATCAGGCTGCCTCCATTCTCGGCCGCCAGTTGCTGTACTTCATTGACAATCAGACCATCGGGGAAATGCCCTTCGGGGCAGATAACCGTCATGCTGGCACCCAGAATAGCAGCGCCTATCATCAATGAATGGGTCACGTTGTTGCCATCACCCACATAGGCCAATTTCACCTTGCTCAAGTCACCGAGCTGCTCTGACAGGGTCAGAAAATCCGCCAGGGCCTGACAAGGGTGGTACAAGTCCGACAGCGCATTGATCACAGGTACAGTGCCGAACTCGGCCAGGCCTTCTATGGTCTTGTGGCTGAAAGTCCGTGCCACTATGGCGTCGGCCCAGCAGGAAAGGTTACCGGCGAAATCGGCAACAGATTCGCGCTTGCCCAAAGCACCATTTTGTTGATCCAAATAAAGACAGTGACCACCCAGCTTATGGATACCGATATCGAAACTGACCCTGGTACGCAGGGAAGGTTTTTCAAACAGCATCACTACGCTCTTGCCCGCAAGCGCGTGTCGGTAGTCTGCCGGATTGGCCTTGATCTTCTTGGCCAAGTCCAACAACGCCAGCAACTGGGATTGGGTGAGTTCTTTAATGGTCAACAGGTGCTTCATACTGCCTTCTCCTATGGTTTTATTTGCGTACCCACGGCTTCGCCCTGAGCCAATGCAGCCAGTTGCGCCGCATCTCTCCAGGAAGCAACCTGTACCGGCTGCCCCATGAGTTCTGCGACTTCCAACGCCGCCTCTACTTTGACTTTCATACCTTTCTCTATCACGCCCAATTTCACCAGGTCGTCGATTTCGCTACGATTAAGACTGGCGATCAACTGCCCCTTACCGTCCAATACTCCGGAAACATCGGAGAGCAGCACCAGCTTGCCCTGCACCAGCTTGGCCAGCACTGTGGCAGCCTGATCGGCATTGACGTTAAGCAGTTGCCCTTCGCTGGATACTGCAATGGAGCTGACAATGGGCATCCAACCCTGAGACAGGACGAAATTGATATAGCTGCCGTCTTTGGGGGAAACTTCACCCACCAGCCCCAAACGTTCATCTTTAATTACCGCATCGACCAAGTTGGCATCCGCCAGACTCATGCCAACGCTGGCGACACCAGCCTTGATGGCCGCCGCCTGCAGTATCTTGTTGGACATACCGGCCAGGGCGCCGGCGATGATCGGCATCTGCTCCGGCGGGGTGACCCGCAAGCCATCGAGCTTCACCGTATCCATGCCATTGGCCTTGAGCTGTTCATCCACCAGATAACCGCCACCATGAACCAGAACCACTTTCTGTCCCTGGGCCAACATTTTCGCCGCCGTATCCATCAGCCTGGCCATTCCCATCTCACACTGCATCAGTGCGCCGCCAACTTTCAGAACCAACACCTTGTCTTTCGTGCTCATAGTGACAACTCTCTCTAACCGTTCCGGGAATAATTAGTATTTAAAGTGAATCTTTATGCATTGCAGCGCCTGACTGGCAGCGCCCTTCATCAGGTTATCTATGGCACTGGCCACCACCAGATAATGGTTCTGTTCATCAAACTTCCACCCCAGATGACAATTGCCCGTGTGTACCACGTCATCCACCTTGGGAAATTGGTTCTGCTTTACGCTGACTATGCTCGAGCCATGGTAGATGCTGTAAGCCTCGGCAACGTCCTCAGTCCTGGTACCCGGCTTGAGCTGCAGCGTAATGGTGGCGAGAATGCCGCGTTTGAAGTTGCCAAGGTGCGGAGTAAAAATCACTTCCTGCCCCAGTTGGCTGGCGATTTCGGGCTGATGCCTGTGACCAAGCACACCGTAGGGCGTTAAACTCACTTCACAGAAACTGGTGTGCAGCTGCGCCTTGCGCCCGGCTCCGGTCACACCGCTAACGGCATTGATAACGGGGAAGGCATCAGTCATCAGTGACTTGAGCGGCTTAAGCGCCAACAGAGATGCCGTGGGATAACAACCGGGAACCGCAATCATCTTGCTGTTGGCAATGGCCTCGGCATTCCACTCGGCCAGGCCATAAACCGCCTGTGCCAATACTTCGGCTTGGTTATGCTCAAAACCATACCACTTGGGGTAGTTTGCAGCATCGCTGAAACGATAGGCACCGCTCAAATCAAATACCGCCAGCCCCTGGGCATAAAACCAAGCTGCCAATTCCAGGCTTACCGAATGTTCGGTCGCCAGCGCCACGGCGTCGGCCTGTGCCACTATCTGCTGTTTGGCCTCTGGCGTTAACGGCTGCAACACTGCAGAGATATGTTGATATACAGGATAAAGCTCGGCCAGGCTTTTGCCCTTATCCAGACTATTTTCAGAGACATACAACCCTTGAATGCTTAACTCTGGCTCAGTTTGGATCAGGGCGGTTAACTGGGCACCTGTATATCCACTGGCCCCTATGATGGCGATATTTTTCATGGTTTCTAATTCTTCAAGCTAATCAAAAAAGGAAGGGCACAACGAAAGCCCGTGGCTCAGCGCCTAATGACAAGTTTATCGTCGCAGGGAGTTATTGCAGTTTTTGGTCTGAATCAAGCTCAAGGTCGAACTCAACATACTTAGTCTCACTGAATTTAGTCACCATGAAAGATGACACTGGCTTTAGCTGTTTGCTAGACTAACACAGCAATTTATTTATGCAATATATATGAATAGTTATTTTTATTTTTTTGCAGGATAGTCATGAAAAAACTGCCGGAACTCACAGAAAGCTTCAGTGCACTTATCGCCTCGCCCTCCATCAGTGCCTTGGAGCCAGAGCAAGATCAATCCAATGCTGCCGTTATCGACTTGCTGGCCAACTGGTTTGCCGATTTGGGGTTGGAGTGCCGCCGCCAGCCGGTGCCCGGCAGTCGCAACAAACATAACCTGCTGGCCAGCCTGGGCACTGGCCAAGGTGGCCTACTGCTGGCCGGGCACACAGACACAGTACCGTTCGATGAAGGCCGTTGGCAGCATGATCCCTTTCGGCTAACCAAAAAAGATAACCTTTGGTATGGCTTGGGAACTTGTGACATGAAGGGTTTCTTTGCCTTGATATTGGAGGCCTTGAAACAACTGCCACTGACACAAATGAAGCGACCTCTCTATATTCTCGCCAGTGCCGATGAAGAAACCACAATGAATGGGGCCAAGGCCTTTGCCGCCAACGCTGCAATCAAGCCTGAATTTGCCATCATAGGCGAACCCACCAGCCTACGGCCGGTTTATATGCATAAAGGGCACATGGCTCAAGGCATTCGGGTAACGGGCCGCAGCGGCCACTCGTCAGATCCGGCCAAGGGACTCAATGCCATAGAAGTGATGCATCTGATCATAGGCCGACTACTTAAACTCAAGCAGCATTTGAGCGAACACTATCGCGAAGATGCCTTCAGTGTGCCTTACCCAACCATGAACTTTGGCCATGTCCACGGCGGCGATGCAGCCAACCGTATCTGTGGTTGCTGTGATCTGCATCTGGATATTCGCCCGCTTCCCGGTTTGGCTTTGACCGATCTGCAACTCATGCTGCAGCAGTATTTACAGCCGGTCTGCGAACAATTCCCAGGGTCAGTTTCCATCAGCGAACTCTATCCCGGCTCGGAGCCGTTTGCCGATGATAGAGACTCTCCCTGGAGCCAACTGGTCGCCAGCCTGGCGGGACAGGCACCTCAAGTGGTGAACTATGCCACCGAGGCGCCTTATATTCGGCAACTGGGGTGCCACACTCTGGTACTGGGACCCGGCAGCATAGAGCAGGCTCATCAACCGGACGAATATTTGGATACGGCGCAGATCAAACCTACGATAAACTTGCTGAAACAGCTTATTTATCATGCCTGTATAAAATAATGATCCAGCCCACAGCCACTGGAAACAACGTGAGGCAAATACCTCAGCGTATTGACCACAGGGCACAGTGCTGGTTATTGTGCTCTACTCAAGTCCGCCCGAAACGACGACTCTTTCTCACTATTCTTTGGAGCAATCAACACGATGGCAGATATGTATGCATCCTTAAGATCCAACGTCAGTATGCTTGGGCAGATCCTCGGCGACACCATGCGATCCGATCTGGGGGAGCCATTTCTCGATAAAGTGGAGCAGATCCGCCAACTGGCCAAGAGTTCCCGTCAGGGTGACGAAAGCGCCCGTCAGCAGATGTTGGAACTGCTGACGGCCTTGCCCGATGACGAACTGGTGCCGGTCACCAAAGCCTTTAACCAATTTCTCAACCTGGCGAATATCGCCGAACAGTTTCATACCATCAGCCGCAACTGTGATGAACTGGTGTGTGTACCGGATCCCGTGGAGCAACTGCTCGGACGCATGCTGAACGGCCCGATAGATCAGAAGCAGATGCTGTCCTGTCTCGGGGAGATGAACATAGATCTGGTACTGACGGCACACCCGACCGAGATATCCCGCCGCACCCTGATCCAGAAGTACTCATCTGTGGTCGATTGTCTGACGGCACTGGAAAACGATCAGCTCAGCGAGCGCGAGTTTAAACAGATCAATCTGCGACTGCGGCAGCTGATCGCCCAGATTTGGCATACCAATGAGATCCGCCGCGAACGCCCGACACCGGTAGATGAAGCCCGCTGGGGTTTGGCGACTATCGAAACCTCACTGTGGCAGGCGATTCCCGACTTTTTACGCCAGCTCAACGACCAGGTAGAAGAGCGCACCGGCAGCCAGCTACCGATTGATATCGCTCCAGTGCGATTCTCCAGCTGGATGGGTGGCGACCGTGACGGCAACCCCTTTGTTACCGCCAAGGTCACTCAGGAAGTATTGGATCGTAACCGCCATGCCGCCGCCAGACTCTATCTCAAAGATATCGTATCTCTGGTTGGCGAATTGTCCATGGAAGAAGCCAACGAGGAGTTGAGCCAGTATACCAACGGCAGCTGTGAACCTTATCGTGACGTGCTTAGAGATCTGCGCCAAAAGCTGCGCAACACCATAGACTATCTCAATGCCCGCCTCGAAGGTCATCAGCCCGAAATCGACAGCCATAGCATCATCTGGCACCAGGACGACCTGAAAAGGCCGCTGCTGATGCTGTATCAAAGCCTGTGCGATTGCGGCATGAGTCTGATAGCCAATGGCTTGCTGCTGGATATGTTGCGCCGCTTGGCCTGCTTCGGCATTCATATGCTGAGGTTGGATATCCGCCAGGATGCAGAGCGCCACGCCAATGCCATTGCCGAGCTTACCCGCTATCTGGGCATGGGTGACTTCAACCATTGGGATGAGACAGAAAAGCAGGCCTTCCTGCTCAGGGAACTGGCCAACCGCAGACCCTTGATCCCGGTAAACTGGCAGCCATCAGACGAGGTGGCCGAGGTACTGGCAACCTGCCGCTTGATAGCCACTCAGCCTCAACAAGCTCTGGGTTCCTATGTGATATCCATGGCCAGCCAACCATCCGACGTGTTGGCGGTACTCTTGCTGCTCAAGGAAACCGGCTGTCACTATCCCATGCGGGTAGTGCCGCTGTTTGAGACCCTGGATGACCTCAACAATGCCGCCGATTGCATCTCTGCCCTGCTCGATATCGATTGGTATCTGGGTTACACCAAAGGCATGCAGGAAGTGATGATTGGCTATTCGGATTCGGCCAAGGATGCCGGAGTCATGGCCGCGGCCTGGGCACAATATCGGGCGCAAGAACAACTAGTTGCGGTATGCAAGAAGGCTGGCGTCAAACTGACCCTATTCCACGGCCGTGGCGGTACTATCGGTCGTGGCGGCGGCCCGGCTCACCAGGCGATTCTGTCACAGCCTCCGGGCTCAGTTGACGGACGGATCCGGGTGACAGAGCAGGGAGAGATGATCCGCTTCAAGTTCGGTCTCCCTAAGTTGGCAGTGCAGTCACTGGCGCTTTACACCTCGGCGGTGATGGAAGCCACTTTGCTTCCGCCTCCCGAGCCTAAACAGGAATGGCGGCAATGCATGCAGCGACTGGCCGATGAATCTGTACTGGCCTACCGCAGCATAGTCAGGGAAGAAGCTGACTTTGTTGCCTATTTCAGAGCCGCAACGCCTGAAGTGGAGCTAGGTAAGCTGCCACTCGGCAGTCGACCGGCCAAACGCCGGGTGGATGGAGGTATCGAAAGCCTGCGCGCCATTCCCTGGATATTTGCCTGGTCACAGAACCGTTTGATGCTGCCAGCCTGGCTCGGTGCCGGTGAGGCGCTAGAAGCCGCGGCCAAACGAGGAGAGCTTTCTCTGCTACAGGAGATGGAACGTCAGTGGCCCTTCTTCAACACCCGTATCTCCATGCTGGAAATGGTGTATGCCAAGGCAGAACCCAACCTCGCCCGCTATTACGACACCTGCCTGGTGCCTGAAGACCTGCGTCATTTGGGTGAAGCTCTCAGGGAGAGGCTGCAACAGGGGATCCAGGCGGTACTCGAACTGACCCGCTCTGACAGCCTGATGTCGCATACTCCCTGGAACAGGGAATCGGTGCGGCTTCGAAACCCCTATATCGACCCGCTCAACTTCCTGCAGGCCGAGTTGTTGGCCCGAAGTCGCAAGGAACAGGAAACTTCGGAACAATTGCAACTGGCGCTGATGCTGACCATAGCCGGTGTCGCGGCGGGCATGAGGAATACAGGATGAGGCTGCCCCTACTGCTGTCTCTGTGGTTGATGCTGATGTTGGGCGGCTGTGTCAGCCAATACAGCATCAGCGAAGGACAGCTGGAATCCTATCTGAATAAAGAGCTGCAACTGGATATGCAAGACACCCAGGGGCCACTGGCAACAGAGATCCAGTTGAATCGGGTAACAGTCAAATTGGGGCACAAGCCGGATACCATGGCGGTGAAAGCCACCTCTGAGCTGATACTCAGAACGCCGCTGTTTCCCCTGCGTGCCAGCCTGACGACAGAGTTTGAGGCCAAGCCTTGGTATGACAACCAAACCCATGGCGTCTATCTCCGTGGTTTGGAGTTGACCTCTGTCGAGTCCAATCCCAAGGATATTCAGCGGGCTTTAAAAGGTATTGCCCCACAGTTGATGGGCTTTATCCGCAACTTCCTCGAAAGTCAGCCGGTTTATGTTCTGGACACCCAGGACAGCAACCAAGCGAGACTGGCCGATATGACCAAGAGCCTTCAGGTTAAACCAGGCAAGCTGGTGCTGGAGTTTAAATAAATCGATATTCAGAGCACAAAAAAGACGCGGCCTTGGCTGCGTCTTTTTATTTAACCTATTACTGGTTTAACCTATTGCTGCCTTTGACTATTTGGCAAATCGACCAATAGAGGAGTAGTCAACAATAACCGCCTCGCCCAGCAACTCGCGGCGCAGCATGTCATAAGCTACTGCGCTGCTGAGGCTGCGAACCAGCTCTCGAGAACGTCTTGGCAGCTGAATCATCTGGCTGTAACAACCTCCTTTGGTTGCCAAGGCTATGGCGACAGTACCGACAGGCTTCTCCTCTGTGCCACCATCAGGACCGGCAATACCACTGGTGGCCAGAGCATAGTCGCTATCCAGTATCGCCCTGGCCCCCATCGCCATCTCCTCAACGGTGGCAATCGACACAGCGCCATGGTCATCCAGTGTTGAAGGTTGTACCCCAAGAATACGCACCTTACTCTCATTGCTGTAGGTCACCAACCCCTGATGTAAATAGGAAGAACTGCCAGGGAAAGCCACCAATTGGCTGGTCAACATACCTCCGGTACAGGACTCGGCCAGGCTAAGACTAAGGCCGGAATTCAACAACCTATGATGGATCTCTTCCGCCAGTGTCGCGCGATTTTGGGCAACAACCGCAGTGCCCAAAACCTGTCGCACATGATTGGTTACTCGGGGCAACAGTGCAATGGCCTTATCACCGCGGGCAAACAACTTGATCTCTATATGTGGCATAGAGGAGCGATAACCTATGGTGATCCCTGCTGGCAACTCCAATGCTTCCAGCTTATCGGCCAGCGTCGATTCGCCATGGCCCAGGGTCAACAGCTTATTCAATGCGACTTTTGCATCCAGGCCGAACTCCTGTTTGATAAAGGGCAGAAACTGCTCCTGAACCATATGTTTCAGCTCAAATGGCACCCCTGGAGTGAAGTAGAGCCAGGCACGATTGAGTTTGACTCTAAAGCCACAGGCCGTGCCAACCGGATTATCGACCATGACGGCAGACTCAGGCAGCAAAGCCTGTTTCAGATTACTGGCCGGCATCTCTCTGTTATTACGGCTGAACCAGGCCTCCATCTTGGCACGCCATTCGGCGTTCTCAACCAGAGGCTCACCCTTGGCCTTGGCCATAGCTTCGGCCGAGAGATCGTCGCTGGTTGGCCCCAAACCACCATTAACCAGAATGATATCGGCATGGAGACTACGCTCCTGAAATACGGCTATCAGGTCTTCGAGTCTATCCCCCACTGTGACCCTGCGCTGCACCTCAATCCCATGCTCCATCATCACATTGGCAAACCAGGCGGCATTGGTATCTACTATCTGACCGGACAACACTTCCTCTCCGGTACAAATCATCTCTAACTTCATTCAAAGATCCCTTTGGCAAAAACTGCATATACGTTAAGTAACCACTGGATGAATAGCAAGCACGGCTTGGAAGACACAAGAAAGGGAGAAACAGGGAGAGTGGGAAACCAACATGACACGCAGTTTAGAGAGTTGTGCGCGGGTTAATTTTCAGAGGCAAAAATCGATTTATCGCGGGGTAAAATTCACCACAGAACTGGATAAAAAGTCTGCGGATAAAAACGAAAAAAGCCTCATCTTTCGATGAGGCTTTCTCTTTAAGTTGGCGGAGCGGACGGGACTCGAACCCGCGACCCCCGGCGTGACAGGCCGGTATTCTAACCAACTGAACTACCGCTCCAAACTCTTGCTTATCGCCTGGGCAATAAGGCTTGAATTCGTTAACTTGACTGGCGGAGCGGACGGGACTCGAACCCGCGACCCCCGGCGTGACAGGCCGGTATTCTAACCAACTGAACTACCGCTCCTTTAGTATCACGCCTTGGCGCACTACTAAAATTGGGCGTCTGGCGATGACCTACTCTCACATGGGGAGACCCCACACTACCATCGGCGCGATTGCGTTTCACTTCTGAGTTCGGGATGGGATCAGGTGGGACCACAATGCTATTGTCACCAGACATAAAATTGTACGGAACAAATTTTAAA